>NZ_LPVS01000035.1:0-48011 GCF_014843905.1 Mesorhizobium silamurunense
GCCGCTGCTCATCATCTCGGAAGACGTCGAAGGCGAGGCTCTGGCCACGCTCGTCGTCAACAAGCTGCGTGGCGGCCTGAAGATCGCCGCCGTCAAGGCTCCGGGCTTCGGTGATCGCCGCAAGGCGATGCTGGAAGACATCGCCATCCTCACCGGTGGCCAGGTCATCTCGGAAGACCTCGGCATCAAGCTCGAGAATGTCGGCCTCAACATGCTCGGCCGCGCCAAGAAGGTGTCGATCTCCAAGGAGAACACCACCATCGTCGACGGCGCCGGCAAGAAGGCCGAGATCCAGGGCCGTGTCGCCCAGATCAAGCAGCAGATCGAGGAGACCACCTCGGACTACGACAAGGAGAAGCTGCAGGAGCGTCTGGCCAAGCTCGCGGGCGGCGTCGCGGTGATCCGCGTCGGCGGCGCGACCGAGGTCGAGGTCAAGGAAAAGAAGGACCGCGTCGATGACGCCCTGAACGCGACCCGCGCGGCCGTGGAAGAAGGCATTGTCGCCGGCGGCGGCGTTGCCCTGCTGCGCGCTTCGAGCGCTCTTAAGGCCACCGGCGCCAACTCCGACCAGGCTGCCGGCATCAACATCGTGCGTCGCGCGCTGCAGGCTCCGGCCCGCCAGATCGCGGCCAACGCTGGCGCCGAAGCCTCGATCGTCGCCGGCAAGATCCTTGACAACAAGGGCGCGACCTTCGGCTACAACGCCCAGACCGGCGAGTATGGCGACATGATCGCCATGGGCATCGTCGATCCGGTCAAGGTCGTTCGCACCGCTCTCCAGGACGCGGCCTCGGTCGCCGGATTGTTGGTCACCACCGAAGCCATGATCGCCGAGGCTCCGAAGAAGGAGTCGGCTGGCGGCATGCCGGGCGGTATGCCTGGCGGCGGCATGGGCGGCATGGGCGGCATGGATTTCTAAGGAAATCCATAAGCACGCCCATCAACTAACAATGCTCAAGCCCGCAAGCGGGCTTGAGTGGCGGCATGGATTTCCAATCCACGCTTCCATCTGCTTTCAGATTATGGAAAGGGCGGCAGCGATGCCGCCCTTTTTGCGTTGATCATGCAGACCGACCGACCTTGCTTCCTCGGTGTAGGTGGCTTGCATGCTACGGAGCTTGGCCGAAGCCCGTCGAGTTCCTTCACACCCCTCTGTCCTGCCGGACATCTCCTCCCGCAAGGGGGAGATTGGATGTCACTGGGGCTTTCGCCAATCGCCAGCGTTGAAAGAAGAGCGCCGCCACCAACACTGCCGATCTCCCCCGCAGCGGGGAGATGGCCGGCAGGCCAGAGGGGTGCTGTCCCGCCAGCGTTTCCTTTGCTATATCGCGACGTCGGCGCGCTGCGCTACCTTGCCTGCAAGCACCGCCTGCTCGACCAGCGCTGCGACTTCGTCCGCCACGACAGCGAGCGCTGAGCGGTCGCGGGTGGCGCGGGCGATCACCATCAGGCCCTCGAGCGAGGATTCGACCAGCAGCGCCAGCGCCTGCGCGCGGCGCTCCGGCACCCCTGCCCGCATGAAAGCCTGGCGCAGCAGGCCGATCCATTGCTCGAAGGCGGAACGGCAGATTTCTGCAAGGTCCGGCACGTCGTTCGGCGCGTCCAATACGACCGGCGCGATCGGGCAGCCGAGCGAGAACTCGTTCTCCTCCAGCATGCGCGCCACCGACTGGTAGATGTGGTGGACCGCAACAGCGGGATCGCTTTCCGCCGCCAGCGCCGCGCCCAGACGCTCGGTCACGTCGGCCACGCTTTCGCGCGTCACCTCGACGACCAACTGGTCCTTGCCGCCCGGGAAATGGAAATAGAGCGAGCCGCGCGGCGCGCCGCTGGCGCTCAAAATGTCGTTGAGCGAGGTGCCGTGATAGCCGCGCTGCCTGATAAGCAGCGCCGTTGCCTCGATCATGCGGGTACGTGTGTCCGTCGCCACCTCAACCTCTCACAATGTCAACCTCTGTCAGGAGCGCGCATTATAGCCCTTGCCAAAAATATGACAATCGGTCTACATAATATGTAAATCGGTCTACATATTTGCGAGGCAGCAATGCAAAGCTATCGACTTGAGGGGCTCGGCGGGATCGAAAAACTGGTGGCGCGCGAGGAGGCAGTACCGGAGCCAGGCCCGCGTCAAATCGTCGTGCGGGTGCGCGCCACCTCGCTCAACCGCCGAGACACGATGGTCCTCAACGGCACATATCCGCTGACGGCTCGGCCCGGCATCGTTCCGCTGAGCGACGGCGCCGGCGAGGTGGTCGCGGTGGGCGATGCGGTTACCCGCTTTGCCGTCGGCGACCGTGTCACCGGCAGCTATTTCGCGCGCTGGATCGATGGGCGCATGCATCCGGGCGTCGTCGACCAGCTCGGCTGCACGCTGGACGGCATGCTCTCAGAATTTGCCTTGCTCGACGAGCAATGGGCGGTGCGGCTGCCCGACCATCTCTCCTGGCAGGAGGCCGCCACCTTCACCTGCGCCGGGTTGACCGCCTGGAGCGCGCTGACGGGCGCGGAGATTCCGAAGCCCGGACAGTGGGTTCTGGTCATCGGTTCAGGCGGCGTCGCATTGTTTGCGCTGCAGTTCGCCAAGCTCGCCGGCTGCCGCGTGGCCGCCGTCACCTCGCGCGCCGAAAAGACCGACAGACTGCGGGCGCTCGGCGCCGACCTCGTCATCGCAACAGTGGAGACGCCGGAATGGGGCATGAACCTGCGCGAAGCGACAGGTGGCATCGACCTCGTCGTCGAGACCGGCGGCCCGGCAACCTTCGCGCAATCGCTGATCGCAAGCGCCCTCTACGGCCGCATCGTGCTGCTCACCGTTCAGGACCAGAAAGGCAAGCCAGTGGAGATTCCGGGTTCCGTCTATCAGCGGAGTCTTGCCACCATCGGCCGCGTCTTCGTCGGCAGCCGCAACGGTCTGGACGCGATGCTTGCCGCCGTCGCCACGCATCGGCTGAAGCCCGTCATCGACAGGGTCTTTCCCTTCGCCGAGGCGGGCGAAGCCTACCGCTATTTCCAGCAGGGCGACGTCTTCGGCAAGGTCGTCGTCGACGGCGCCTGACCAACCAGCGAGGAGATACAGCAATGACAATTCGCGACGCCTCGGCCGAATGGCAAGGCACGCTCAAGGAAGGATCCGGCCGGCTGCGGCTCGGCAGCGGCGTCTTTGAAGGTGCCTATTCCTTTCCGTCCCGGTTCGAAAACGGTCCGGGCACCAATCCGGAAGAACTGATCGCGGCCGCCCATGCCGGCTGCTTCTCGATGGCGCTCAGCGCCATCCTCGGCCGCGAGGGTCACGTCCCGGCAGGCATCCACACAGTGGCGAAGGTGCATCTCGGCGCCACCACGGCCGGGCCGACGATCACCCGCATCGAGCTGGAGACAGAGGCCAGCGTCGCCGGTCTTGCGGCGAACGATTTCGAGCGGCTGGCGCAGACGGCCAAATCGGCTTGCCTCGTCTCCAGGGCGCTGGCCGGCGTCGCCGCGATCACGCTGAAGGCGAGCCTCATAATCCGCTGAAATGAAGGGAAAAATCCAATGACCCACGAATTGATCATCGACACCACCACGGCCAAGCGCTCCGCCCAAACGGCCGAGATCATGCGGCGCTACAACGATGTCTTCCAGCGCCACGACCCGTCGGCGCTGGACGAACTGGTGGCGGACGACTGCGTGATCGAGAACACCACGCCGGCGCCGGACGGTGCCCGCCGCGCCGGCAAGGACGCCTGTGTCGAGCTGTGGTCGGCGATCGCCACCGGACCCGGCACGCGCTTCGACATCGAGGAAACCTTCGTCGCCGGGGATCGGGCGACGATCCGCTGGCGCTTTTGGATGGCCGACGGCAATTCGCTGCGCGGCGTCAACCTGATGCGTGTCGCGAACGGGCGGATCGTCGAGGCCATGGGTTATGTGAAGGGATAGGGGGCTATGTGAAGGAATAGGGCTTGGCGCGACGAGCTGCATTCAGCCAGGCCGCGCTCAGGCCCCCGGCCCGGAATCCCCCGCCAAGGTTCGGATTCCGGGCAAAGGTTACCGCGCGACCCTGTTGAGCTTCACGAAGGTCTTGGGGCTGCGCTGGATCGTCTGGAAGATCACGCAGTAGCGGTCGGTGAGCTCAAGCAGTTCTGTCAGTCGTTTTTGCGGAGCATCCGTTTCGATATCGAAGCGCAAACGGATCTCCTTGAAGCCGACCGGCACGCCTTCGGTGACACCGAGCGTGCCGCGAAGGTCGACGTCGCCCTCGGCGGAGATTTCCGCCGACTTGATCGGAATCTCGAGCACGGCGGCAGCAGCCCGCATCGAGACGCCGGCACAGGCGATCAACGCCTCCAGCATCATGTCGCCGGAGCAAAGCTCCTGCCCGCTGCCGCCGGCCTTCGGATGGATGCCCGCCAGCGCAAGCCCGCGGCCGGTCTCGACCTTGCAGGTCACCCTGGAGTCGTCGGCGCTGCCTTTGGCCTTCAGCGTGAGAAGCGCCGCCCGCGCATCCTTGCGATATAGATCCTTGATCGGCTCCTGCGTGGCGCGAAAAGTCGCAATGTCCATGCATATTCTCCTGTCGTTGAATGTGGTCCGTGGAAATCGTGCATCATCGTTCGGAACTACTCCGGCACGCTCACGCCGGAGCCGCCGAGCTCGGCAGGAAAATCCTTCAGCTTCGGCAAGCCGTCCTTCATCGGCAGGACCGTCTCGACGTAGTTGACATGGACCCCCGGCGTGAATTCCACCGTCGGTATCGTGGCGGCATAGACGTCGACCAATCCGAGCGGCGGGTGATCGGTCATCAGATGACCACCGCATTTGGTGCAGAACCGGCGATCGCTCATCTTCGACTTCTCGAAGCCGGACAGGAACTCCGCGCCCCTGGTGACCTTGACGTTTTCCGGCTTCCACAGCGTGAAGGCGTTCACGGGAGACGCCGACCACGACCGACAGGAACCGCAATGGCAGTAGCCCATGGCCTCGGCCGATCCGTGCACTTCGATTTCCACGGCGCCGCAAAAACACCCGCCCTTATGTACCGTCATGACTTACATCCTTCCTTGAGTTCGATTGCGCTTGTGCGCCCGATTTGGGACGAAGCTCAGCGCCTGGCGGGTTTAAAGCTTCCGGCCACGAACGGAATGACGCGGCGTCCGCCTCACTTGACAGCGCGTCCGGAACTCGAAAGGGATGTCGTGCCGGGTTGCCGCGCAACTTACGGGACTTGGGTGGAATGGCCGGGGACGCTCTGTCTGACCTGTTGAAAACGGTGCGCCTCACCGGCGCGACGTTTTTCGACATCGAGGCCCAGGACCCATGGGCGGTCTGCTCGCCCTCCCCCGCTTCGATACTGCCGAGGATATTGCCGGGCGCGGATCACCTGATTTCCTACCATGTGCTCACGGCCGGCCGCTGCTTCGCCCGCATCGTCGGCAAGGAGGCGATCCCCGTGGAGGCCGGCGAGGTCGTGGTGTTCACCAACAGTGACCCGCATATCATGTCGAGTACGCCCGATCTCAGGGCCGACCCGCCGACCGCGGATGTACTGGAAATCGCCGCCGCCAGCCAGACGCCGTTCCCCATCAACTACGTCAAGGACGGCGCGATGTCGGCGCGGCTGGTATGCGGCTATCTCGCTTGCGATGCGCTTCCCTTCAATCCGCTGCTCGAAGCGCTGCCGCCGGTCATCAAGGCGGGAGACGTGAAAGGCGATGGCGGCTGGCTCGGCCAGTTCATCAAGCTGGCGGTGTCGGAGGTCGCGGAAAAGCGGGCGGGCAGCGAGACGGTGCTCACCAAGCTCAGCGAACTGATGTTCGTCGACGTCCTGCGCCGCTATGTGGAGTCGCTGCCGCCGCAACAAACCGGCTGGCTGGCGGGCCTGCGCGATCCGCATCTGAGCAAGGCGCTGGCGCTGATCCACGACCGGCCGGCGCACAACTGGACGGTGGAGGCGCTGGCGAAGGAGGCTGCGCTGTCGCGCACCGTGCTGGCCGAACGCTTCACCAGGCTCGTCGGCATGCCGCCGATGCACTATCTCGCCAAATGGCGGATGCAGATTGCCTCGGAATTGCTCAGCGCCGGCAACAGCAACGTCGCCAGCATCGCGGCGGAGATCGGCTACGAGTCCGAGGCGGCGTTCAGCCGCGCCTTCAAGAAGATGATCGGCGTCCCGCCCTCGGCCTGGCGTATCGGCATTCGGCCCGCGCCCGGTTCCGGAAACGAGGAGGCTTCCGAAACCGAAGGCGAACCGGCCATAACTGACTAGCGATCCGCCAGCGCCAGCTTGGCTCCCAGCATGACGAAGGCACCGGCGAAGGTGCGGCGCATCCAGGTCAGCACCATCGGCCGCGACACGACATGGCTGCGCACCGAGGCCGCGAATACGCCGTAGACGATGAAGACCAGGAAGGTCATCAGCATGAAGATGCCAGAGAGCTCAAGCATCTTGGCAAAAGCGTGCGGCTCCGTGGTGCTGACGAATTGCGGCAGGAAGGCAAAGAAGAAGATCGACAGTTTTGGGTTCAAGATGTTGATCAGGATGCCGGAGGTGATCACCTTGCCGGCAGAGCGTGGCGCGACGTTCTGGTCGACGGCAAGACCGGCGTGTTCCAAGCCATGTAAAGCAAATAGGCGACGCCCAGATATTTCAGCGTCTCGAAGGCGACGGCGCTTGTGTGCAGCACCTCGGCAAGGCCGGTGATGGCGGCCGCCATGTGCGGGATGATGCCCAGCGTGCAGCCGAAAGCGGCGATGATGGCGGCACGCGCGCCGCGCGAAAGGCCCGCGCTCAGCGTGTAGAGAACGCCGGTGCCGGGCGAGGCCACGACAATCAGCGACGTCAACAGGAATTCGATGCTCAAGGTTTCCTCCACGGCCCTGCCCGCGCGGCAAGGTACCGGGAGGCGTGAAGGTGGGCAAGCAGGGCGCGCGGAATTAGCCTGCCGCCAGCCCAAACACCGTCCGTGCCATCAGGCAGTCGTCGCCGCCGGGCATGCAGGCGCGGCAGACATGCGGCCGGACGTCGTAGATCGCGCAGGCCGTCCCTTTGCCCACTTCGCCGCGAAGCGCTGAGCAGCGATTGCCCTCGCAACGCATACCGGACTGGTTGGCGGCGATGAGGGCTTCCGGGATGCGGTCGAGCTCGGCATCCTCTTCGGTCGAGAAGCGTGGCCAGTCGGCGGAATAGGCGCAGCAGGCGCCGCAGCTCTGGCAGTCGAAGGCCGGCTGGGGGCTTTCCCACGCGGACAAGACGTCCCTGCCGGCGACCAGCCCAGGCGCAAGGGGATTGCGATCGGCCTGGCGCGGCAAGGCGCTACTTCTTCTTGCCTGCCTTGCGCGGCGGCACTTGCGCCGGCGTCTCGAACAGATCGGTCGCGACCGGTTCGCCGGTTTTCGGCGCAGCAGGCGGCTTGGCCGGCTTTACAGCGGCCGCCGTGGCCTCCTTGGCAGAGAACTTTATGGCCATGTCAGTCCTCGTCGTAAAGATGCGATGACGGCGACCGCGGATTGCGCAGGCGGCCGATCAGCGCCGAAACCGCCGTGATGTTCATTTCCTCGGGCGACCAGTTCCTGGACTCCGCGATGTGATGCGGCGCCAATTCGCGGTGTGTGCTGCCGCTGTAGGCGGCATCCAGATGCGTGACCCGTTCATGAGTCTTGCCGTCCTCAAGCACATATTCGATCAGATAGTTGGGACATTCGGCGCGGCTGCGCACGCCGACGCGCACCTGGGCATCGCCATGGGCCCGCCTGCAGCGCTCCAGCTTTTCCAGCACACGCCGGACATATTCGACCGGCTTGTCCAGGACATCGACCATGTCGGCAATCGTCGAATCCTCGGCGATGGGCGTTTTCGACATGCGCTTGGTAGCCATCAGCGTTTGCCCACGCGTTTCGGCCCGACCTGCTTCGGCGAGGCGGCAAGGGCGGCAGCGGCCGCCCTGTCCTCGGCTTCCTTCTCCAGGCGCAGTTCGCGCAGCCGCGCGGTCTTGGCCTCGCGGGCCTGGCTGACGGCATCCTGCTCGGAAGCGATGCGGTCAAGCGACATCGACTGGGTCCGGGCCCTGCTGAAAAGCGATTCAGCTTCGTTGCCTTTTGTCTTCGAAGTGAGGGACAAATTCTTCTCCTGATCCCGGAGCATTCAAATGCCGACGCAATGGTGCTTAGCACATCGCATTCCGCCTGCGGCGCACAATTCAGTGCCCGAAAGCGAAAAAGGTCAGGCATTGCCTGACCCTCCTCTCGCCTTCTACCGGTGCCAGTACATTCACCGGGGAGGCTGAATTCCGCTTCAGGCAGCCCGCAGCTGGTCGGCAGACATCTTGCCCGACTTTTTGTCCCGAACCATCTCGTAGCCGAGCTTCTGGCCTTCGACGATGTCGCGCATTCCGGCGCGCTCGACGGCCGAGATGTGAACGAAAACGTCGGCCGAACCGTCGTCAGGCTGAATAAAACCAAAGCCTTTGGTGGCGTTAAACCATTTTACTGTGCCAGTGCTCACAACGAACCCCTTTCCATGGCAAATATTCGTTCGCCGTCATGCGGCCGCACAACAGCGTTTGTCTCGATTTTTGATGGGAGAAGTTCGTCATGGGCGCGCCTGGGCGCGCAGATAACAAAGGCCAGTCAAAAAAATATCGACACATTTCTTGTAGATTTCTTTTGATCGCCTGTCAAATTTCTTGTTTGGTGGGCGGGTGCCGCAGCGCCGCATGGCTGCCGGGTAACGCATGAGGAGTCTTCTCTACCGCCGCGATCCGCCTTACGGGACAAATCGCCGGAGCAGCCAAAAAAAATTTTCTTTTTGCCGGGAACCTTTTCGCCGGCTGCAGGTTTTATTCCTGCTGTCAGCAATTCATGAGCAATCTGGAAGAGTTGACAGCAAAAGACGCCTCCCGCGCCGTAAAAAGCGCGAGAGGCGTTTTCTATTGGGCCCTACATGATGGTGCTCATCATCGGCAGGATTTCATAGCGGAAGCCGCGGCCCGAACGCGATACTGGGTCACCGTCGGTCACCGCCTTGGCCTCGGCCTCGCTGCCGACGCGCAGGATCAACAGGCCCCAGGGCCCGGCGGGATCGGCGACGGGACCGGCCAGCATCATCGTGCCAGCACGAAGCTGGCCGCGCAGATAGTCGGCATGCGCGTTCATCAGCGCCCGCTCCTCGTCCGTCAGGGTGAAGGCGAAGTCGGGACGCGGCGGGATCAAGCGGCAATGATAGACCGAAAGCGGCTTGGCAGCGGTCTCCTTGGCGAGGAAGTCGCCGAGCCAGCCCAACACACGCTCCCAGCCTGAGCCGTGGTCGCGGCAGGAATCTTTGCGCGAGCCGAAGCCGTCGTGGCGCAGCGTCAGCCGCGTGCCGTTCTCGACCGGCTCCAGCGTGTAAGTCACAGTCGTGACATTGTCGCCGTCCCACGGCGCTATCCAGGTCATCACCAGGCGATGCGGTGGCGCAACCTCGAGATATTCGCCGCCGACATGGAAGTCTTGGCCGTCAGCGCCCTTGCCTTCCGAGCGCCAGGCGCCACCCGGCCGGACATCGGCGGTATGTTTCGTCGTCCGGTACATGTTGTCCGCGCCCCACCAGAGGGGGATCTGATCCTCGGCGGTGATGGCGCGAAAGACGCGCTTAGGTGGAACCGCTATCGTCACCGTGGCGAGGATTGTGCCCGCCGAAACGTCCGCGATCGCACGCGGCCTGTCATTGCTCGCCATCACTCGTCCTCCAGATAGGATTTCAGATTGCCGAGGCTTTGCTGCCAGAAGTCGCGGTAGGGCAGGATCCAGTCGGCGACATCCTTCAACTCGGCGGGCTCCAGCCGGTAGACGCGCTGGCGGCCTCGCCGTTGCTCGGAGACGACGTTGAGCTCGCGCAGGATCCTCAGATGCTTGGAAATGGCCGGACGGCTCTGCGAGAAGGCGGAGGCCAGCTCGTTGACCGGCGCCGGCCCCCGCCGCAGTCGGTCGAGGATTGCGCGCCGCGTCGGGTCGGCGATGGCGCGGAAGACGGAACGGTCCTGCTCAGCCTGCGGCATGATGCGTATCCATTTGGTTACGTATTATGCCGAAATATGGTGCCGGTCAATTGTCCTCAACCGGCATCCTACGTATTCCTCGATGGCTCAGCGCTCCTGGTCGGTCGGACGGATAAGAATCTCGTTGACGTTGACGCGCGGCGGCTGGCTCACGGCATAGAGGATGGCGTTTGCGATATCCTCGGCGGTCAGTGCTTCCATCGTGGCGAGACGGTGCTCTAAACCGGCCTTGAACTCCTCGTTGGTGATGTGGTCGCCAAGCTCGGTGCGCACCAGGCCGGGCTCGATGACGGTGACACGCACCTTGTCGGCATAAATCTCGCGGCGCAGCGACTCCGAGAAGGCGACGACGCCGAACTTGGTCGCCGCATAGCCGCTGGCGCCGGGGTTGGCGACGCGGCCGGCCACCGATGAGACGTTGACGACATGGCCCTTGGCAGCCTTGAGATGTGGCAGCGCTGCCTTGGTGGTCCCCATTAGGCCGATCAGGTTGAGCTCGATCATGCGGCGCCAGTCGTCCAGATCGGCTTCCGCCGCGGGCGCAAGCAGCATGACGCCGGCATTGTTGACGAGGATGTCGAGCCGGTCCCATTCGGAAACGACCTTGTCGACCATAGCGGTGAAGTCGCCACCCTTGGCGATGTCGGCTTCGATGGCGAGCGCGGTGCCGCCGGCCTTCTCGATACGGCTGACCAGCGTCGCGAGGCGATCGATGCGGCGGGCGGCGACGGCCACCTTCGCGCCGGCGGCTGCAAGTGCGGCGGCCGTCGCTTCGCCGATGCCGGATGAGGCGCCGGTGACGAGTGCGACCTTACCCGAGAGGGAGGAATTTGCGGATGTCATGAGATTTCTCCAAGTGCCCGCCTTCCCCCCACATAGGCCGCGCAGCCCGTTCTTGAAGTCTGCCATCAGAGCAGTTGACGCAGTTGCAGCCAAAACCGCTGCGCCCTGGAATTGCTCTAATCCTGCTCGTGCGGGCCCGGCTCCGGCCAAGGTTCCCTGGCGGCCTCCGCGTACCAATGCCGCATTGCCGGCGTCGCCAGCACAGCATCGACATAGGCGCGGGTGACGGGCGTGAGCGCGCCGCCATAGGTGTCGAAGCGGGTGACGACGGGCGCATACATGGCATCGGCGGCGGTGAAATGGCCGAACAGGAACGGGCCGCCCTGGCCATATTGCTCGCGGCATTGCCGCCAGATCGCCTCGATGCGCGCCCGCTGCGCCTCGCCCTCGGCATCGAGCGGCTTATGGCCCTTCGGCCGGCGCAGATTCATCGGCCAGCCATAGCGGACCTCGCGGAAGCCGGAATGCACCTCGGTCGCCACCGAACGCGCCAAGGCACGGGCGCCGAGATCGTCCGGCCACAGTTTCTTCTCCGGAAAAAGGTCGGCCAGATATTCAAGGATGGCAAGGGTTTCCCAGACGATCCTGCCATTATGATTCAGGACCGGCACCAGTCCTGTCGGCGAAATCTTAGCGAGGTTGGCCGCGGTGTCGGGCGTGCGCAGCCGCACGAAGCTTTCCTCGAAGGGGATTTCCAGCTGCCGCATCGCCACCCAGGGCCTAAGCGACCAGGACGAAAAGCATTTGTTGCCGATGAACAGAGTGAAGTCAGGCAATGCGTTCCCCGATTTGATGCCACCTAATGATCGCGCAGCGGCCGACAAATCCTTCGCTGGGCGTATGTCTGTTCCCTCGCCACACTACTCGCGAACCCAACTCGACCACGCGGAACCCGGACACCCATCAGCA
Organism: Mesorhizobium silamurunense; assembly: GCF_014843905.1. Taxonomy (NCBI): domain Bacteria; kingdom Pseudomonadati; phylum Pseudomonadota; class Alphaproteobacteria; order Hyphomicrobiales; family Phyllobacteriaceae; genus Mesorhizobium; species Mesorhizobium silamurunense. The sequence goes on from NZ_LPVS01000035.1 coordinate 11,766, forward strand.
CGTTTTGTTGGCGATTGAATCTCCGGGAGATGCGGAGATGATGAACATGGACCAGATTGCGGGTCTCGCCAAGCAGATCAGAGGCTCGGTCCTGCAGACCCTAGGCAAGGCTACAGGAAACCGTCCGATGCAGATCAAGGGCATGGCGGACAAGGCCACGGGCAAGGTGCAGAAGGCCTGTGGCGATATGAAGGCCATGTGCAAAAAGGCGATGTGATTTGCAAGCCGTCGCGCTCACGCCTCAAACGTCTTTGCAAAGGCATTGGTGAAGACGACCTCGCCGTGGTCTCCAGCCGCCTCGCCCAGGACCACGTCCATGTGGTCGTCGGTCACGCGCGCCAGCGCGAAGCCGCCCATAAAGGCGGCCTTCGGCTTGACGAGATCGAGCCCGTCGCGCTGGTAGATCATCGGCGCTGCGTGCTGATGGCCGTGGAAAATCGCGATCACATTGTAGCCCTTCAGCGCGGCGATGAGCGCCTGGCGGTCGGCCTCGCCCCACCAGTGCGGCCGGCCGGCGCCGTCGTCGTCATAGGTGCGTTTCACCGGATCCCAGCGCTCGACGGAGAAGGTGTCCCAGCCATAATGCTGGAAGAGGACCACCGGACGGCCGTCGCCGGCATAGGTCGCCAGATCCTGCTTGAGCCAGGACAGGCTGCTTATCGCGCCATGGCCGGTGTCGCCTGCGAAGCGATGCGTCTGAACGAGATGCAGGCCACCCCAATCCCAGGAATAGCAGTCGGTGCCGACATCGTAGTTGGTCGCCGGCACCGGCGGTTTGAAGAAGATGCCGGGGCGATGGTTGACCTCGACATAATCGCGCATCTCGCGGCGGTACCAGTCGACATGGCGCTTCGGTCCATTCTGGTCGAGATCGTGGTTGCCAAGCCCGACATAGACCGGGATATGCACGCGATCAGGGCCGATGCCTTGCTGATAGCGCTGGCTGAACTGCAGAAGTTGCGTGCCCTCGCTCGGCAGCGTGATCTGGCCGCCGCCGTCGTCAGTGATGTCGCCGCCGGTGACGAGGCCGAGCGGCGTGCCGATGCGCCTGCCCGCCGAGCGCAGGCCGGTGGCCGCGCCGTTGATCTCGGTCGGCCACTCCTTGTCGTCGATTGCGTTGAGTGCCGCCACATTACGCAGCAATGCAGCGTCGGTCTTGCCCTCCTGCTCGCAATGCGGGCTCAAGCCGCTCGCCATGCGACAGGCATGGATATCGGCGATGAACAGGAAGGTGGCGTCGATCGGTTGGATGCGCCGGCCGGTCTGAGCGAAGGCGGCGCCAGGCAAAACGCAAGTCGCGGCAAGGCCAGCCGCCCGAGCCAGGAAATCGCGGCGGGACAACAATGCCGAGGACAGGCGATTCATCATCGCTCGATTGAACATTTTCAGCGCCGGATCGTCCAGATCGGCGGCCCATAGACTTTTCAAGCCATGGTTGAATCGTGAAGGGCACTTGGGTCGACAGCGCGGTGAGGCTCTGTCATTCCTTCCAGAACGCATCCAGGGGAGAAAGGCATGAAACCCATGACGACCGGCATGGCGCTCGCCATGCTTGCACTCGCCGGCACCGCTGAGGCGGCCGACTGCGTCGACGCCAAATCCGCCAAGGCCGGCTTCGTGCTGGAGAAGCGCGGCATCCGCAGCGAGTTCCGGCCGGCGCCGGGCGGCATGGTCGCGGTCGCCAACAACTACCAGTCGCAGTCGCCGCAGACGCAATATCTCTATGGCGGGCTGGTCGAGGTGTTCCGCGACAGCGACACCGGCCGGCTGTCGATGATCCCGCTCGGCGACCTCAAGAAACTGTTTCCGCTCAAGGCGGGCGCCAAGAGCAAGACCGAGTTCGTGCGGCTCTCGTCGAAGAAGGCGCCGAAGAGCACCGAGACGCTGGCGCTCGCCGTCAAGGGCAAGGAGACCTACAAACTGGGCGACTGCAAATACAACGTGCTGGCGGTGAACGAGACGCTGACCGGCGATTCCGGCGCGGTGATCGACAGCTTCACCGCGCTCTATTCGCCCGACCTGCAAGCGGTGCTGGCGCGGCGATACGACGAGAGCACGAGCGCCCAGAGCGAAGTGGGATTCGAGACGATCGAGCCGCTGAAGGAGTGAGGCCGACTTTACGGCATCGACGAGGCGATCCTTTGCACCCGCCTCGGTCCCGCCGGCGTCAGCGGATGGTCTGCCGCCGCAACACCTTGCGGCGTCGCCTGGCCGCCGAACCGTGCTGTGATGGCGGGGGCTCGACCCGCTCCAGCCCCGCCAAGCACTCCCGCAACACACCGGCATCCTGCGCCGTCTTGGCAATCGACATGGCGCCGGAATAGGCGGCGACGGCGAGCGCCGCGAAGCGATCCGGATCGGTGCCGCCCTCCCCGCCAGTCTCTTGGTCGGCGCGCACCTTGTCGGCGATTGCCCGCCGCCAGCCGGCGAAGATGTCGGCCAGCGCAATACGAAAATCGGCATCGGCGAGCGACAGCTCATGCGCTAGGTTGTTGAGCGGGCAGCCGCGCACATAGCCCTGCTGCTCGAGCTCCGCCGCAACCGCTTCAAATACTGTGCGAACCCCTTCGCGAGCCGAGGGTGCCGCCAAGACCGGCTCGACCCAGGTCTCTTGAACCGCTGCCGCCACGCGCTCCTCGATCACCGCCAGCGCCAGCGCCTTCTTGGTCGGGAAATGGTGGTGCAGCGCCCCGCCGGTAACGCCGGCCGCCGCCATCAGATCGCCGAGGCTGGAGGCGTGATAGCCGCGCGCCTGGAAAGCGTCTTCCGCCACGTCGAGCACGCGGCGGCGCATGCCTTCGGGGTCGTTGGTGCGTTTCTTGCGCATCGCCATCTCCCCTTCTCCCCTTGTGGGAGAAGGTGCCTGAACGAAGTGAAGGCGGGGTGCTCCAGCTTGGCAAAGACGGCGATCCGTCCAGCACCCCTCATCCGACTTGGCGCTGCGCGCCAATCCCCCTTCTCCCACAAGGGGAGAAGGAAAAGGAAAGATATCAGATTGACAAAACAGGGCAACCGGTCTGTTTATAAACAGGATGATCATCCTGTTTTGGAGTCGGCAATGAACTTCGCTCGAAACGACACGTCCCCTCGCCTTGCCTCGCCGGTAGTGGAACTTCGCCAATACACGCTGAAGCCCGGCCGGCGCGAAACGCTGGTCCCGCTTTTCGACCGGCAATTCATCGAGAGTCAGGAAGCCACGGGCATGACCGTCATCGGCCAGTTCCGCGATCTCGACCGCCCCGACATGTTCGTCTGGCTGCGCGGCTTTGAGAACATGGAGGCAAGGAAGAACGCGCTCACCGCCTTCTATGGAGGGCCGGTCTGGGCCGAACATCGCGACGCCGCCAATGCGACGATGATCGATTCCGACGATGTGCTGCTTCTGAAGCCGGCATGGCAGGGCGCGGGCTTCAACCTGTCGGGACTGAAACGACCGGCCGCGAGCGAAGCCGAAAACAAAAGCCGGAATGGTCATTTAGACGGCATTGTTGAGATACAGAATCACCATTTGCGCCCGGGCATGGAAGCTGACTTTGCCCGGGGGTACCTGGCGGAAGCGGTTCCGCAACTCACGGCAAATGGCGTACGGCTGCTCGGCGCCTTCGTCAGCGAGCATGCCGAAAACACCTTTCCGCGGCTGCCTGTGCGAGCCGGCGAAAATGTCTTCATCGGCGTCACCGGTTTCGATGACGAAGCCGCCTATGCCCGTTACAGCGCCGCCCTCGCTGCTTCGCACGAAACCACGCAGGCCGATCGCACAAAGCCGGCCGAGACGTTGCGCCTGACGCCCACGGCCCGATCGCTGTTGAGGTGATCACGCTTCCGCGTTCTCCAACATCCTGGCGATCGCGTCGGCGATAAAGGCCGGCTCCTCCCAGTGCGGGTTGTGACCGCAATCCTTCGCCCAGAGGAGACGTGATCCGGCCAGCGCCTCAGCCAAAGCCTGCTGGTGTGCCTTGCCGAAGAGCGGATCGCCGGTACCCGCAATGATCAGCGTCCGGGCCTGCACGGCCCGCGCCGCGGCCCCCAAGTCCGTCCGGCGGATTTCTACCAGGATGGCGCGCCAGCGGGCCGCAGGCATCGCCGAAGCGTCTTTCGCCATGCCGGCAAGAAAGGCCTGCGGCACGCCAGGCCCGCAGGCGTGCCACCAATCATAGAACGGATCGGTCGGCGAGATCGGGTCGCGCAGTGCCGCCACACCGGCAACCAGCGGATTGCACGGCGCGAAATCTGCCTTTAGCGTCCCGGCCAGGACGACCAGCCCCCCGACCAGTTCCGGATGACGCGCGGCCAGTTGTATGGCGACCATGCCACCCAACGAATGGCCGACAACGACCGGCCGGGCGAGCCGCAGGCTCCGGATCAGCCCGGCAATGTCTTCGGCGAAATCGGCAACGGCGCAGCCCTTCCCCGTCTGCGAAGCGCCATGGCCGCGCAGGTCCGGCATGATCAGCCGCCGGCCGGAAAGATGCGGCGCCAGCAACGAGAAACTGCGGCTGGTATCGGTGAAGCCGTGCACCAGGACGAGCGGCGGCTCCGAACCGCCGACCTCGACATAGGCAAGATCGAGTCCACCGACATCGGCGAACCGCTTGCGGCCGGCCCAGGCGCCCTGCTCAGCCTCCTGCGCCGGCAGATCCAATGCCGCCGACCTCACAGTCCGAGCTTTTCCTTGACCGCGGCAAAGCCGGGCTTGCCGTCGAAAGTGCTGACCCCGGCGAGCCAGGCGTCCAGCCGGTCCTTGTTCAAGGTGATCGACTTCAGGGCGCCTTCCTCTGGCTTCATGCCGTCATTGATGAGGTAGCCCATGCCGACATTCTCCAGATCGATGTCGAAGGTGAGGTTCTTCAGGAATTGCGCGACGTTCGGGCATTCCTGCAGGTAGCCTTTGCGCACCTGCGTCGTCACAGTCGCGGCACCGAAATTCGGGCCGAAGAACTTGTCGCCGCCGGTCAGGTACTTGAAGTCGTACATCGTATTCATCGGATGCGGCGCCCAGCCCTGGAAGACGATGAACTGCTTCTCCTTGATCTCGTAGCCGACCTCCGAGAGCATGCCGGCTTCACTCGACTCGACCACCTGCCAGCCGTCGAGGCCGAACTTGGGATCGGCGATGGCGTCCATCATCAGTTGGTTGGAACCGGGCTCGATGCCGTACATCTTCTTGCCGAACTTGTCGGCGAACTTGTGCAGGTCGGACAGATCCTTGACGCCGGCTTCCCAGACATAGGTCGGCACGGCGAAGGTGTATTTGGCGCCAACCAGATTGACGCGCACATTCTCGATCGAGCCGTCCTTCTTGTAGGGCTCGTAGTAGGTGACCATGGCCGGGTCCCAGTAGCCGAGGAACAGGTCGAGGTCTTTGTTCTTCATGCCTTCGTAGATGACGTTGATGCCAAGCACCTCGCTCTGCGGCTCATAGCCGAGCGCCTGGAGCAAGACCTTGGCCACGCCCGTGGTGAAGGCCAGATCGTTCCAGCCGGGCTCCGCCATGCGGACCACCCTGCACTGATCCGCTTCGGCCGCGTAAGCCGATTGAGCGGCCAGCATCAAGGCAGCGAGGCAGACGCCTTTAGCAAGCAAGCGCACCATTCCGGTTCTCCTCATATTGACCGTTTGGTCATATTATTGTCCCACTGGTCAATCATTGATCTGAGCGGGCGAAAATGTCAACATGGATTCGCGATGCATGGATCGATCCGGTGAAGCTCACGCGTCTCAGCGACATCCGCCGCAAGGAGTTGCGGCAGGCGGCCTTCGTGGTGCTCGAGCGCGAAGGCATTGCCGGCGCGACTCTGGAAAAGGTCGCGGCCCAGGCCGGCGCCTCGAAAGGCATCGTGCTGCATTATTTCCGCAACAAGCAGGAATTGTTCGAGCACGCGATGCGCGAGGCAAATGCGGTGCTGTGCAACGCGGTGGTGGCGCGGCTCAAGCGGGCGCGGACCCCAATGGAGCGGCTGGACGCGGTGATCGAGGGCAATTTCGAGGAGCACCTGTTCCTGCCGCCGCTCTGCCACGCCTGGCTGTCGCTCTGCGCCGAGGTGCCGCGCGACGAGAAGCTGGCGCGTATCCAAAGGGTGATCCACGCGCGCATGCGCTCGAACCTGTTGTCCGGCCTGCGCGGCCTCGCTTCACCGGAGGTGGCCGAGGAGATCGTGCTTGGCGTCACCGCGCTGATCGACGGGCTGTGGCTGAGGCTAGGCCTGCAGCCGGGCAGCGTCTCGCGCGAGCGGGCGGTCCGCCAGGTCAAGGACTACGTCGCCGGGCGCCTTGCCACGCGCCAGCCGGCGCCTGTCGGCTTGGCCTCGGCGGGATAAAGTTCATACCCGGCGATAGGCCTTCGGGTTGACCGCCCGCGTCATTCGGCGCTGCACTCCTGCACGGCAGCTGCAGGAGCATGGCTATGCGACTTCACGGCAAGCGGGCGTTGGTCACCGGCGGTTCGGACGGCATCGGGCTGGCGATTACGGAGGCGTTTGTGCGCGAAGGCGCGGACGTGCTGATCGTCGGCCGCGACACCGGGAAGCTTGAAGCCGCGCGCGACACGCTGGCCGCGGAAGCGAAAGGCGGCGCCCCGGTCGAGACGCTCTCGGCCGACCTTGCGACCAGCGCCGGCATCGATGCTGTCGTCGGCCATGTCGCGGGTTCCGGAAGGCCGCTCGACATCCTCGTCAACAATGCCGGCGTCGCCTATTTCGTGCCGTTCGAGACCGTCAGCGAGGTTGAGTTCCAGCATTCCTTCGCGCTCAACGTCACGGCGGCGTTCTTCCTCGCACAGCGGCTGTTGCCGCATTTCAGCGCCAACGCCTCGGTCATCAACATCTCGTCCTACTTCGCCAACAAGATGATCCCGAAGCGGCCGTCGAGCCTCTATTCGCTGTCCAAGGGCGCGCTGAACTCGCTCACCAAATCGCTCGCCTTCGAGCTTGGTCCGCGCGGCATCCGCGTCAACGCCATCGCACCCGGCACCATCGACACCGCCATGCGGCGGAAGTCGATCGTCAACCTGCCGCGGCAGGCGCAGGACGAGCTGAATGCCTATGTCGAGCGCAGCTATCCGCTCGGCCGCATCGGGCGGCCCTCGGATGTTGCCGGCATGGCGGTCCATCTCGCCAGCGACGAGGCCGCATGGACCAGCGGCGGCGTCTTCGCGGTGGACGGCGGCTACACGGCGGGGTGATCTCCGACTTCATCATCCAGCTTACGGAATCCAAGCGCTTCGACCTCGGCGAGGACCTGCTCGCGGATCCAGCGATGCGGCGGCTCGTCATCGTGGCGAGCGTGCCAGTACATCCTGATCTCCGGCACGGCGATGCCGAGCGGCGGCTCGTGGAGCACGATCGGCAAGCTCCTGGCCGCCGAGACCGCGAATTGCCTGGGGACGGCGGCAACGTAATTGCCGCTGGCCACGGCCAGCGCGACGGCCTGGAAATGCGGCAAGGCGAGCGTGACCCGGCGCTTTCGCCCGATCCGATTGAGCGCCTCGTCGGTGGAGCCCGACATCGAACCGTCGATGGAACGAAGGACATGAGGCAGGTCGCAGAACAGATCCATCGTCAGAACTCCGCCAGCCGCGATCCCGGCCTGCCTGATCGCGGCGTTGTCCCTTGCGGCAATGATCACGAACGGCGAATGGAATAAAGGCGTGCTGGAGATCCAGTCGGCAACCTCAAGCGGACGCTCAAGCGCGGCGTCGATCTCATCGTCCTGGAGAAGTTTTGAAACGTCGCCACGCGCGCTGTCCAGGAAGCGCAGCGACACGCCGGGCGCCATCGTTGCGACGCGCGCGGCAAAAGGCGGCATCAGGAGCATGGAGAAGAAATCGGCGCCCATGAAGGTGAAGGTTCGCTCGAGCTTCGCGGGTTCGAACTGGCTCGCCGGCTGGAAGGCGCGCTCGATCTCGCGCAGCGCCGCGCGCACCGGCTCCGCCAGGCTTTCGGCGCGTGGCGTCGGCACCATGTCGTTGCCGCGGCGCACGAAAAGCTGGTCGTTGAGCGCATGGCGCAGGCGATTGAGCGCCGCGCTCACGGCGGGCTGGCTGAGGCCGATCTGCTCGCCGGCGCGCGTCACGCTTTTCTCGCGCAGCAGTGCGTCGAGGACTCTGACCAGATTGAGGTCGAGCGCATTCAAATTCATCGCATCAATTCGCCCCATACGATCATTCGATTTCCGCCGCCCGCCTGTCCCTGGTTAGGTTCCATTCGACGCCGCTTCGCCGGCACCCAACGCAGGGGGGCAACCATGACAATGATCAACAGCACCATCGCAGGCAAGGAACTCCTTTGGTTCAACAACACCCTCGTCGCCATCCAGGTCTCGTCGGCCGACGGCGAGGACGGCATCTGTGTCATCGAGCACCGCCTACCCTACGGCGATTCCCCGCCGCTGCATGTGCACCGGAACGAGGACGAGGTGTTTCATATCCTGGAAGGGCGGATGCGGTTTCAGATTAACGGCCATGAGCGGATCGCCAGCGCCGGCGAAACGATCATCGCGCCGAAAGGCCTGCCGCACACATACAGGGTCGAATCTCCGGAAGGCGCCCATACGCTCACGGTGACGCGCGGCCCGGATTTCGAGACGATAGTGCGCCTGGCGAGCCGGCCGGCAGAACGGCCGGAGCTGCCTCACCCGGCGGCGCCGACGCCGGAGATGATCGCAGCGCTGACAAGACTGTGCGGGGAGAACGGCATCGATCTCGTCGGGCCGCCGGTGGGGTGAGCCTTCCCTTCTCCCCTTGTTGTGGGAGAAGGTGTCGCCGAAGGCGACGGATGAGGGGTGTTCCAGCTTGGCGACGACGGCGATCCGTCCAGCACCCCTCAACCGTCTCGGCGCTGCGCGCCGATCCACCTTCTCCCACAAGGGGAGAAGGAAGAAGCGCCATTTCAAACCGATTTGCATCGCCCTCGCCCGCAATCTCCGCTTGATGCCATTTGTGCAACGCGATACGCCCTTGCGCAAAATCGACAGACCGGAGATTTCCCGTGAGCGCTGAAAAGACCAGAATCGAAACCGATACGTTCGGTCCAATCGAGGTGGCGGCCGACCGTTATTGGGGAGCGCAGGCGCAGCGTTCGCTGGGCAATTTCAAGATCGGTTGGGAGAAGCAGCCGGCTTCGATCGTCCGCGCTCTGGGCATCGTCAAGCGCGCGGCGGCCGAAGTGAACATGGAGATGAAGCGGCTCGATCCGGCCATCGGCAAGGCGATCGTGGACGCCGCGCAGGAGGTCATCGACGGCAAGCTCGACGAGCATTTCCCGCTGGTCGTCTGGCAGACCGGTTCGGGCACGCAGTCCAACATGAACGCCAACGAGGTGATCTCGAACCGGGCGATCGAGATGCTCGGCGGCGTCATGGGCTCCAAGAAGCCCGTGCATCCCAACGATCACGTCAATATGAGCCAGTCGTCGAACGACACCTATCCGACGGCCATGCACATAGCCTGCGCCGAGCGGGTCGCGCACCATCTGATCCCTGCCCTGCACCACCTCCACAAGGCGCTCGACGCCAAAGCCCGCGCCTTCAACCACATCATCAAGATCGGCCGCACCCATACGCAGGACGCCACCCCCCTCACGCTCGGCCAGGAATTCTCCGGCTATGCAGCGCAGGTCGCGTCGTCGATCAAGCGCATCGGGCTGACGCTGCCCGGCCTGCAGGAACTGGCGCAGGGCGGCACCGCGGTCGGCACCGGTCTCAACGCGCCCGTCGGCTTCGCCGAGAAGGTGGCGGATCGTATCGCCGCCATCACCGGCATCTCCTTTGTGACGGCGCCGAACAAGTTCGAGGCGCTCGCGGCGCATGATTCCATGGTGTTCTCGCATGGCGCGATTAACGCGGCGGCCGCGGCGCTGTTCAAGATCGCCAACGACATCCGCCTGCTTGGCTCCGGCCCGCGCTCCGGTCTCGGCGAGCTCTCGTTGCCGGAAAACGAGCCGGGCTCCTCGATCATGCCGGGCAAGGTCAACCCGACCCAGTGCGAGGCGCTGACGCAGGTCTGCGTGCAGGTGTTCGGCAACAACGCCGCGCTCACCTTCGCCGGCAGCCAGGGCCATTTCGAGCTCAATGTCTACAACCCGCTGATGGCCTACAACTTCCTGCAGTCGGTGCAACTGCTTGCCGACGCCTCGTTTTCCTTCACCGACAATTGCGTGGTCGGCATCGAGGCGCGGGAAGACAACATCAAGGCGGCGCTCGAGCGTTCGCTCATGCTGGTAACGGCGCTCGCCCCCACCATCGGCTACGACAACGCCGCCAAGATCGCCAAGACCGCGCACAAGAACGGCACGACGCTGCGCGAGGAGGCCCTGGCCACCGGGCTGGTCAGCGAAGCCGACTACGACCGGCTGGTGCGGCCCGAGGACATGACCCATCCGGGATAGTCAATTCCGGGAAAGTGCCTCGCGGCTTTCCGTCCGCGCCAACCAGAAACCCCTCATTTGGCGGCGGGACAATTTGCTCCCGCAGCCGATTCCGGCGACATGAATTTCGCGCTGATCGCGCGATCGCAGAAATATAGAATCTGTGAACGATGTGTCGCCGCATAAGCAGCTTTGGTGAACAGTCTCCATCGTCTATCTGACTGGGCATTCAACCCCATTCGGAGAACCGCCATGTCCATCAACTCTTCCGTCGCCGGCAACGGCACCGCGTCCAACAGCTCCACCACCATCCTGCTCGGCCGCATCCTGCTTGCCGTCATCTTCCTGCTTTCCGGCTTCGGCAAGCTTACCGCCATTGCCGGCACCGCCGGCTATTTCGGCGCCCTCGGCCTGCCGCTGCCGACAGTCACCGCCGTTGTCGTCGGCCTGATCGAGCTGCTCGGCGGCCTTGCCATCCTCCTCGGCTTCCAGACCCGGATCGCCGCCTGGGTGCTCGCCATCTTCACGATCGCCACCGGGCTCGTCGCTCACACCGGCTGGGCCGACCAGATGCAGATGATCCAGTTCCTCAAGAACCTCGCCATCACCGGCGGCTTCATCCTGCTCGCCTCTTCCGGCGCCGGCGCTTATTCGATCGACGCCAAGCGCGGCTGAGCTTTGCTGGACGCGATTCCGGGCGGAAGGCTACGGCGAAGTCGCCGAGCCTGACCGCTCCACACTTTTCCTGGAATTGCTCCCCTCCCAAGCCTTAAACGCAAGCGGCGCGGAATTTTCCGCGCCGCTTTTTCGTTTTCTCAACTGCAGGCGTACACTGCACCGAGAGCCGGTACGATCCCGGGTATCGGCAAGGGAGGTGGCCAATGCCCCGCAACGCATTGCTTCTCGTCTCGCGGCTCCTGCTTGCCGCGCTTTTCGTGCCCTCGGGCTTCCAGGCGCTCACCAACATCGCCGGCACGACCAGCTATTTCGCCGACCTCGGCCTGCCGCTGCCGGCTTTAGCCGCCTGGGGCACCGGCCTGTTCGAGCTGATCACCGGCCTGCTCATCCTTGTTGGCTTCCAGACGCGGATCGCAGCACTTCTGCTTGCCGCCTTCTGCATCGTCGCCGGTTTCATCGGCCATTACGGCCAGGGGGCAGACGATGCGACTTTAGCCTTCCTGCACCGGCAGATGCTGATGAAGGACATCGCCATCGCCGGCGGCTTCCTGGCGCTCGCCATGGCCGGCGCAGGCGCCTGGTCGGCGGATGGACGTGGCTTCGACGTCGACGCGCAACTGACCTGACGACTACTTCACAGAAACGCTTGGACCGCCCTCGACCGCCAGCATCAGGCGGCGGTTGGTGATGCGCGCGAGCTGCGCCAGCCGGCCGGCGGGGCGTTCGCCATAGAGGGCGGCGAGCGATGCCGGCAGCACCAGCGCCAGCGCGCCATTGCCGCGGCTTTCCCATTTCAGCCGCGGCATCACACCCGGCATCGCCGCCGTCAGCAGGTAGACGACACGCATCATCGCCGCCAGCACACGCGCACGCTCGAGCACGCGCGGCGGCGCCAGCGCCTTGATCTCGGGCGCGATGCCGTCGTTGAAGACGCCGTCATGGCGGTAGGCGCTGGCCAAAGCCAGATAGGCGCGGCCCGGATGATCGACGCCGATGAAGGAGGCATGCGCGATGATGTTGAGCGACTGCCGGCCGCGATATTCCGGATGCGCGCGCCAGCCGATATCGGCAAGCAGGCAGGCGGCGTGGCGGTAGCGCGCCTCGTCCACCGTCTCGTCGATGCCGAAGGCCTTGAAGGCCTTGCCCGTCCATTCGACGAGGTCGTGCGCATGGTGGACCGAGCGCGAGCGCAGCAACGCAAGCTCCTCTGCCGCCGAGATCAGCGGATCGGCCTTCTGCTCGGCGGCGTCGAGCAACGAATAGAGAAAGCCCTCGCGCACGCCCTGCGCCGAGACGACGATCTTCGAGGGCTGCGTGGCCGCCATGATCTCCTGGAGCACAATGGCGCCGTAAGGCAGGAGCGAGCGGCGGTTCTTGGAAACGCCTTCGATGCCCTTGACCTTCTCGACTTCGCCCTTGGCCACCTGCCTGAGGAAGCTCTGCGCACTATCAGCCGATATCTCGTAATGATGCATGACGCCGAGCGGGTAGTTGGTCATCTCCATGTGGAGCCGCGCGAGGTTTCGCCAGGTGCCGCCGACGGCGTAGAAGACCCTGCCCTGCCCGCCCTTCAAGAGCTTCGCCCGCGCCAGTTCCTGGCGCGCTATCTTCTGCGCCTGGACGAGCGAGTTCTTCGCCATGTCCTGCAGGCGCAAGCCGCCGAGCGGCAGCGTGATGCCGTCGCCGATCGCTTCGCCATTGATGTCGATGAGCTCCAGGCTGCCACCGCCAAGGTCGCCGGCGATGCCGTTGGCCGGGTGGAAGCCGGAGATGATGCCGAGCGCCGAATAATGCGCTTCCTGCCGGCCGGAGAGCACGCGGATCTCGGTCTTCAGCACATCCTCGGCGCGATGGATGAAATCCGGGCCGTTGACTGCCTCGCGGGCGGCCGCGGTCGCCAGCACATACATGTGCTCGGCGCCGGCTTGATCCGAAAGCGCGCGAAAACGGCGGAACTCCTCCATCGAGCGCGTCACCGCCTCGGGATCGAGCTTGCCCGTCGAAACGATGCCGCGGCCAAGGCCGGCCAGCATCTTTTCGTTGAACAGCAGCGTCGGCGAGCGCGCCAGCCCTTCATAGACGACGAGGCGGATCGAGTTCGATCCAATGTCGATGATGGACAGCGGCCGCCGGTCCTGAAGCCGGCCCTGGGAAATTGAAATCACGCGGCGCCGTTCTTCTTCCGGCGCTTGAACTGGGCAATGCGCCTGGGCGCATGCGATTTCAGCGCGTCACCCCGTCCGGAAAGGCTCGGATTGGTCATGAAATATTCCTGCGCGTTGAACGGTTCCTCGCCCTCCTCCAGCGCGACGCGCCGGGAGGTGCCGTCAGCCAATACGTCGAAACTTTGCTGGTTGTCCATGATGTTGCCCAGCATGATCTGGCCAAGCACCTGTTCATGCACAGTCGGATTGGTGATCGGCACCAGGGTCTCGACACGGCGGTCGAGATTGCGCGGCATCATGTCGGCCGAGGAGATGTAGACGATCGCCTCGTCCGACGGCAGGCCGTGGCCGTTGCCGAAACAAAAGATGCGGCTGTGCTCGAGGAAGCGGCCGACGATCGACTTCACCCTGATGTTCTCGGAAAGCCCCGGCACCTGCGGCCTGAGACAGCAGATACCGCGCACGACGAGATCGATCTCGACCCCGGCGCGGCTGGCGTCATAGAGCGCGTCGATGACGATCGGGTCGACCAGCGCGTTCATCTTCATCCAGATGCGGGCCGGCCGGCCCTCGCGCGCGTGGGCGATCTCCTCGGAGATGTGCCTCAGGATGCGGTCGCGCAGCGTGAACGGCGACACCGCTAGACGCATCTCCTCGGCGGGCTCGGCATAGCCGGTGATGAAGTTGAAGATCTGCGCGACATCGCGCGCGATCGTCGGGTCGGTGGTGAAGAAGGACAGGTCTGTGTAGATGCGGGCGGTGACCGGATGGTAGTTGCCGGTGCCGAGATGCACGTAGTTGCGCAGCCGGCCGTCCTCGCGGCGCACCACCAGCGACATCTTGGCGTGGGTCTTCAACTCCAGGAAGCCGAACACGACCTGGACACCGGCGCGCTCGAGGTCGCGCGCCCAACGGATGTTGGCCTCTTCGTCGAAGCGCGCCTTGAGCTCGACAAGTGCCGTGACCGATTTGCCGGCCTCGGCCGCATCGATCAGCGCCCGCACGATCGGGCTGTCGTTCGAGGTGCGGTAGAGCGTCTGCTTGATGGCGACGACTTCCGGATCGGCCGCCGCCTGGCGCAGGAACTGCACCACGACGTCGAAGGATTCGTAGGGGTGGTGGACGATGATGTCCTTCTCGCGGATGGCGGCCAGGCAGTCGCCGCCATGCTCGCGGATGCGCTCGGGAAAGCGCGGGTTGTAGGGCGTGAATTTGAGGTCGTCGCGCGGGATGGCGACGATCTCGGAAATCTGGTTGAGCGCCAGCGGGCCGGTGAGCACGCTGATGCGGCTCGACGATACGCCGAGCTCGCCGGCGACGAAATCGCGCAGCTCGGCCGGCATCAGCGTGTCGAATTCGATGCGGATGACGGACCCGCGGCGGCGGCGTTTCAGCGCCGTCTCGAACAGGCGCACGAGGTCTTCCGACTCTTCTTCCACCTCGATGTCGCTGTCGCGGATGATGCGGAACGTGCCCGAGCCCTTGACCTCATATCCTGGGAAAAGTTTGCCGATATAGAGGCCGACCGCTTCCTCCAGCGGGATGAAGCGCACAAGACGCTTGCGGTCGGGCAGACGGATGAAGCGCCGCAGCGCCACCGGCAGGCGCAGCAGCGCGCTCATCTCCTCGCCGTTCTTGCGGTGGCGCAGTTGCAGCGCCATCGAGAAACCGAGATTGGGGATGAACGGGAACGGGTGTGCCGGGTCGATCGACAGCGGGGTCAGCACGGGGAAAACCTGCTCCTGGAAATGCTCCTCCAGCCAGGCCTTCTCGTCCTTGGTCAGGCCAGCTCCAGCCAGGCCTTCTCGTCCTTGGTCAGGCCATCGCGGGCGATGCTTTCGATGCCTTCCTTGTTGAGCAGCTCCATCAGCGCCGACAGGCTCTTCTGCTGGTCCTCCTGCAGGCGCTCGACCTCGCGCAGCAATTGCTCGAGCTGCTGCTCGGGCGTGCGGCCGTCCGGGCTCTTCAGCACGATGCCTTCGCGCACCTGGCCGGCGAGGCCGGCGACGCGGACCATGAAGAACTCGTCGAGATTGGCGGCCGAGATCGACAGGAAGCGGACGCGCTCCAGCAATGGATGGCGCTCGTTCAGCGATTCCTCGAGCACGCGCCGGTTGAACTGCAGCCAGGAGAATTCGCGGTTGACGAAACGGTCGGGATTGCCGCCGTCCGGGCTTGCCGCCTCGACGGTGATGAACTCGCTCTGTACCGGCCTCAGTTCGCTCATGATTTCCCGCTCTTGCCCGCAACCGCCCTTTTCGAGCGCCATACACCGCCGGATGCGTTATGGACGCTCTAACACGCTTTTATGACGCATGATCCGTCATGGAATCGCTTCGGCTTCCCGAGTTCATGCGCTTAACCGGCTCAACTTATCCTCTGCCAGCCTTTTGCGACAGTTTCATTTCATCGATCTTGCAAACTGGCCGGTTATGATCCAGATGCAAACGGGCCGAACTGAAGGAGACGACGATGGCTGGCGGTTCCATTCCCCATTTCCAGAACGATGCGGGCCATCCGGTCATCGACATCGGCGTCAAGGAATTCATGTGCACCGGCGCCAATCCGCCCTTCGACCATCCGCATGTGTTCCTCGACATGGGCGACGACAATGAGAAGGTCTGCCCGTATTGCTCGACGCTCTTCCGCTATTCGCCGAAGCTGAAGGCGACGGAAACGGAGCCTGCCGGCTGCCTCTATATCGACCAGGCCGCCTGATCCGCAGATCATGGATGACTGCTAGATCATGAATGACACACGGTCCCGGCAGGTCGTCATCGCCGGGGCCGGTATCGCCGGTCTGACGGCAGCGCTTGCCTTTGCCGAGCGCGGCTACGCCGTCACGGTGCTGGAACAGGCCAGGCAGATCGAAGCGGCAGGCGCCGGCATCCAGCTCTCCCCCAACGCGACGCGCATTCTGCGCCAGCTCGGCGCGCTCGACCGGTTGCGGCTGAGCGCGATCAGGCCTAGAGCGGTGCTGCTGAAGGACGCCGCAACCTCGCGCGAGCTGGCTCGCGTGCCGCTGGGGCAGGCCGGCGAACAGCGTTGGGGCGCGCCCTATCTGGTGGCGCATCGCACCGACCTGCAAGCGGCGCTGACGGCGCGGGTGGCGGAGCATCCCAAGATCCAGCTCGTCACCGGAGCGCGGGTGACAGGCATCGCTGTCGCGCCGCAAGATATCGCCGTCACAGCCCAAAAGGACGGCGGCAGCATGGAGGTCGCTGGCGGCCTTCTGGTGGGCGCCGACGGCGTCTGGTCGTCGGTCAGGTCACAACTTGCCGGCAGGGACCCCGCTTTCACGAGAAGCCGGTTCTCCGGCGAGTTGGCCTGGCGCGCCACGGTGGCGGTGGAAAGCCCCGCCGGCGAGGCCTTTGCGGCGATCGGCGCCGCCGACTGCGTCACCACGTTCCTCCATCCTGGCTTCCACATGGTCGCCTATCCGGTGAGCAAGGGCAGCGCCTTCAACCTCGCCGCCTTCACCAAGGGCGGGCGTATCGCGGAAGGCTGGTCGGGCCATGCCGATCCCGCAATTCTCGCCAGCGCCATGCGCGGAACCTCGCCAGCGCTTGTAAGGCTTGCCGCCTTGGCCGGCCCATGGACGGCATTTCCGATCCACACCGTCGAGCAGCGGCGCTGGACGATGCCGGAAGGCATCGCGCTGATCGGCGACGCGGCGCACGCCATGACGCCCTTCGCCGCCCAGGGCGCAGCGATGGGAATTGAGGACGCCGCGATGCTCGCCGGCCTGGTCGCCGACTTCCCTGACGACCCCAGGCGGAGCCTCACCATCTGGGAAAATCTTCGGCGGCCGCGCATCGAGAAGGTGCTTAGGCGCGGCGCGCTCAACAGACTGGCCTGGCACGCCTGGGGACCGGTCGCAATCGCTCGGAATCTCATGCTGGCGACGCGGCCGGCGGAGAAGCTCGCGGCCGATCTCGACTGGCTCTATGGGTGGGAGCAGCGGAAGGT
This sequence comes from Mesorhizobium silamurunense, assembly GCF_014843905.1. NCBI lineage: Bacteria > Pseudomonadati > Pseudomonadota > Alphaproteobacteria > Hyphomicrobiales > Phyllobacteriaceae > Mesorhizobium > Mesorhizobium silamurunense. The sequence goes on from NZ_LPVS01000035.1 coordinate 28,939, forward strand.
TGTGAGGCGGTAGCGCAATCGCCTTCAATTATACAGCCTCATCGACCATTCCAGCGACACCGGCAGCGGGTTCCACCAGCCGGTGCGCAGGCCGGCGGCGCGCAGTGCCTGCGCCGTCCAGCTGTTGCAGCCGACCAGTGCGTTGAAATGGCCGTTGGCCTCGTAAAAGCGGTCGAAGCTGGAATAGCCGGCATTGTCGATGGCCACCGGCCCGTTCGGCCCCTGCCGGAAGCTCGATTGAATGTAGTCGAGCAACGCCGAAAAATGCGTCTCGTCGATGTCGAAGCCGGCGACGTCCGGGTGCGGCTCGGCAATCGCACCGGCGACATCGACATGCATCACAGAGGCATCGAGCGTCAGCGCCTTGAGCACCGGCACCGCCTTCAATTCCGACCAGGTCGGCGTCTCCAGATAGAAGGCACGGCCGCCCCGGCCGAAAACGAAGTAGCGCGCCGCCGGTGAATCAACCGGCAGGCCGGAATCGGCTAGAAAATGGAAACGCCGGCGCACGCCGTCGTCGACCGGTATCGCGATGTCGGTATGGATCGGGTTCCTCAGCACCAGTATGCGCCGGGTGCCCTCGCCCGCGGCCGCCGCCGGCCAGAGCGGACGCGGCACCAGCGTGCCGAGCGTCACGGCAAGAAGCGCCGCGGCAACCAGCATGGCCAGGAAGCGCCAGAGTTTTCTCATCAAGGTGCGGCGCCCCCCGTTCAATCGAGCCAATCGATCGCCGGAATAACAAAAAAGCCCGGCCGTTTGCGGCCGGGCTTCGCGAATCGATATCCGATCCGCTCAGTGCAGGATCTGCGACAGGAACAGTTTCGTGCGCTCATGACGCGGATGATCGAAGAACTCGGCCGGCGTGTTCTGCTCGACGATCTGGCCCTGGTCCATGAAGATCACCCGGTTGGCGACCTTGCGGGCAAAGCCCATCTCGTGGGTGACGCAGAGCATGGTCATGCCTTCTTCGGCGAGGCCGACCATGGTCTCCAGCACTTCCTTGATCATTTCCGGGTCGAGCGCCGAGGTCGGCTCGTCGAACAGCATGATGCGCGGGTTCATGCACAGCGAGCGGGCGATCGCCACGCGCTGCTGCTGGCCGCCGGAGAGCTGGCCCGGGTACTTGTTCGCCTGTTCCGGGATTTTGACGCGCTTGAGGAAATGCATGGCGATTTCCTCGGCCTGCTTCTTCGGCGTCTTGCGCACCCAGATCGGCGCCAGCGTGCAGTTCTCCAGGATGGTCAGGTGCGGGAACAGGTTGAAGTGCTGGAACACCATGCCGACCTCGCGGCGCACCTCGTCGATCTTCTTCAGATCGTTGGTGAGTTCCTTGCCGTCGACGATGATCTTGCCCTTCTGGTGCTCTTCCAACCGGTTGATGCAGCGGATCATGGTCGACTTGCCGGAGCCTGACGGACCGCAGATGACGATGCGCTCGCCGCGCATCACCTTGAGGTTGATGTCCTTCAGCACATGGAACTCGCCATACCATTTGTGCATGCCGACGATGTCGATGGCGACATCGGTGGTCGAGATATGCATCTTCTTGGCATCGACCTTGATCTCTTCGGCGCTGACGGCGTTCTCGATGGCCATGGCCAAATCCCCTTTTATCGTCTGTAGCCGGTGTCGAGCCGGCGTTCGGTGTACATTGAATAGCGCGACATGCCGAAGCAGAACAGCCAAAACACGAAGGCGGCGAACACAAGGCCAGACCTGGCGGTCTGCGGCGTCGCCCAGTTGGCGTCTGACAGGTTCTGCTTGACCACGCCCAACAGGTCGAAGATCGAGATGATGAGCACCAGGCTGGTGTCCTTGAACATGCCGATGAAGGTATTGACGATAGCGGGGATGACCAGCTTCAACGCCTGCGGCAGCACGATCAGCCCCATCTTCTGCCAATAGCCGAGGCCGAGCGAATCGGCGCCCTCATACTGCCCCTTCGGTATCGCCTGCAGGCCGCCGCGCACCACTTCCGCCATGTAGGCGGCGGCAAACAGCGACACGCCAATCAGCGCCCGCAGGAACTTGTCGAAGGTGACGCCGGCCGGCAGGAACAGCGGCAGCATGACGCTGGCGAAGAACAGCACCGTGATCAGCGGGATGCCGCGCACGAACTCGATGAAGATGACGCACAAGAGCTTGACGATCGGCATTTTCGATCGGCGGCCGAGCGCCAGCACGGTGCCCAGCGGCAGCGACACGGCAATGCCGACGAAGGAAAGGCTGAGCGTGACCAGGAGGCCGCCCCAGCGCGAGGTTTCGACGACCGGCAAGCCGAACACGCCGCCGGACAGGAGGAAGAAGGAGACGACCGGCAGCGCCAGGAAGAGCAGGATCGCGTTCAGCCCCTTGCGCGGCACCCGCGGGATCAGCATCGGCACCAGCAAAGCCGCGAACAGGACGGCGACCAGGGTCGGCCGCCACCGTTCCTCGATGGGATAGGTGCCGAAGATGAACTGGCCGAACTTGGCGTTGACGAAGGCCCAGCAGGCGCCGGTCCAGCCGTCCGGCTGGACCCCGCCTTGCGCGGCGGTGGCGCAGACCGTGCGATCCGGCCCGGTCCACTGGGCGTTGATGAAGGCCCAGTTGATAACCTGCGGCAGGATCCAGGCGACGATGGCGATGCCGAGGATGGTGAGGATGGTGTCGCCGACCGAACCGACGAGGTTCTTGCGCACCCAGGCGATAGCGCCGCGCTCGCCAAGCGGCGCCGGCTCGGCCAGGGCCATCTCGGTGCGCACCCAGGAGGTGTCGTGTTCCTGCATGGCCCTATCTCTCCACCAGCGCCATCCTGGCGTTGACCACATTCATGACCGCCGAGGTCACGAGGCTCAGCACCAGATAGGCGATCATCATGATCAGCACGCCCTCGACCGCCTGCCCCGTCTGGTTGAGTACCGTGCCGGCGGTGGCGGTAAGGTCAGGATAGCCGATGGCGATTGCCAGCGACGAGTTCTTGGTCAGGTTGAGATATTGGCTGGTCAGCGGCGGGATGACGATGCGCATCGCCTGCGGCACCACGACGAGCCTGAGAATCGGACCGGAGCGCAAACCAAGGGCGCCCGCTGCCTCGGTCTGGCCCTTGCTGACGCCCCTGATGCCGGCGCGCACGATCTCGGCGATGAAGGCGGCCGTATAGCAGGACAGCGCCATGTAGAGCGACAGGAATTCCGGCTTGAGCTGGAAGCCGCCGGTGAGATTGAAGGTCGACTGCTTCGGGAAATCGAAGGTGAGGGGCATGCCGGCGAGCAGGAAGGCGAGCACCGGCAAGCCGACGATCAGCGCGACCGAAGTCCAGAACACAGGAAATTGCTGGCCAGTCGCCATCTGCCGCTGGCGCGCGCGGCGGGCGACGAACCAGGCCATGGCGAGCGCCACGACGAAGGCGACGGCAATCAGCCAGGAGCCCTCGCCCCAAACGGCGCGCGTAATATAAAAGCCGCGCTGGTTGAGGAAAGAACCGAACGGCAGATGGATGCTCTCACGCGGCGGCGGCAGAACGGCGAGAACGCCCGAATACCAGAAGAAGATGACCAGCAGCGGCGGGATGTTGCGGAAGATCTCGACATAGACCATGCATATCTTGCGGATCAGCCAATTCTGCGACAGACGGCCGATGCCGACGATGAAGCCGATGATGGTCGCGGTGACGACGCCGGCGGCCGCGACGATGATTGTGTTGAGCAGACCGACCACAAGGGCCCGGCCGTAGGTCGAATCGGACGTGTAGGCGATCGGCGTGTCCGAGATGTCGAAACCCGCCCTGCCCCTCAGGAACTGGAAGCCGGAGGCGATGTGCAGGCGCGTCAGGTTGTCGATGACGTTGTGGACGATCCACCAGATCGAGCCGAACAGCAGGATAATGACCAGCGTCTGGAAGAAAAGGCCGCGTATTTTCGGGTCATTGATGAGGGAGCCGCGGCTCGGCTCCTCACGAAGGATTTCCTGCGATGCCATGCGACCGTCCCCTGGAAAGAGAAACCGGGGAGGCAGACTATCTGCCCCCCGGATCACGTTTCGGTCAGCGGATCGGCGGAGCGTATTGCAGGCCGCCCTTGGTCCAAAGCGCGTTGATGCCACGCGCGATCTTGAGCGGGCTGCCCGAGCCGACATTGCGCTCGAACATTTCGCCGTAGTTGCCGACAGCCTTCACGATGTTCACGACCCAGTCGTTGGTGACGCCGAGATCGGTGCCGAACTTGCTGTCGGGTTCGGTGCCCAGGATACGCTGAACGTTCGGATCGGTCGAGGTCTTCAACTCATCGACATTGGCCTGGGTGATCCCGGCTTCCTCGGCGTTGAGCAGCGCGAAATAGGTCCACTTGACGATATGGTACCACTGGTCGTCGCCCTGGCGCACGGCCGGACCGAGCGGCTCCTTGGAGATGATCTCGGGCAGCACGACATGGTCGGCCGGCGCGGCCAGCGTCAGGCGGATGCCGTAGAGGCCGGACTGGTCCGTGGTGTAGACGTCGCAGCGGCCGGCGTCATAGGCGGCGTTGACCTCTTCCAGCTTCTCGAAGACGACGGGGTTGTACTCCATCTTGTTCTTCTTGAAGTAGTCGGCGAGGTTGAGCTCGGTCGTGGTGCCGCTCTGCACGCACACGGCGGCGCCCGAAAGCTGCAGCGCCGAATTGACGCCCGGCAGCTTCTTGGCGTTTATCATGAAGCCCTGGCCGTCATAATAAGTGGTGCCGACGAAGTTCAGGCCAAGCGCGGTGTCGCGATTGATGGTCCAGGTGGTGTTGCGCGACAGGAGATCGACCTCGCCGGACTGCAGCGCGGTGAAGCGCTCCTTGGCGCTGAGCGGCGTGAACTTGACCTTGGAGCCGTCGCCGAAGACGGCGGCCGCGACGGCGCGGCAGAAATCGGCATCGAGGCCCTGCCACTCACCCTTGTCGTTCGGCGCCGAGAAGCCGGCCAAGCCGGTGGACACGCCACACTGGATGAAGCCCTTCTGCTTCACGGTATCGAGCGTGGCGGCCGAAGCGGCCGAAGCCATCAATCCGAGCGCAGCCGCGCCAAAAATGCCGATTGCAATATGTTTCATGACCCACAGACCCTTTTCTGCTTTACAGGCGCCCCCTGCTTGCCAGGCAGCCCTGATCTTTTTTCGTTTGTGAATGCAGCTCCCATTTGGGCCCACTCCGGGCCCGCATCGTTTGACGATGCGCTGCCTCCCATTCACGAAACGCATCGAAGGCGATTATTCCTGTGAGGTCAAGGGAAATGACCGAATTGCGACGGGTTTGAAAACCGATCATCGCAAATGCACGAATTGCAGACAAAAGCGCCCGCCAATTGGTCAAGAGCTGCAACCGAAACCGGCAAGTCCGGCGCCGTGGAAATTTGAACGTTACGTGAGTTTCCGCCCTTACTACTGTCGCCGCCGACAGAAGGACTGGCGCGATTCATGGCCGAGAAGACAACAAAGCCTGCCTTTCAAGCCAAGTCCGCCGGAAGTGCGCAACGAGCGCAAACAATGAGCCGGCGAGCCGTTCATTTGGCCCATCCGAACACCGCCGCTTGGCGGATTCGGAGCGGTTGCGTGGCCGGTTCCACCGCTCTATGGCTGGGCTCCTGACACATTGCGACGAGCGACGAACCATGGCGACAGACGGCAGCAAGATCGGCATCAACACGCGGCTTGCCCATTCCGGCAACAACCCGCGCGACTATTTCGGCTTCGTCAATCCGCCGATCGTGCATGCCTCGACGGTGCTTTATCCCGACGCCGCCGCGATGGCCTCGCGCAGCCAGAAATACACCTATGGCACGCGCGGCACGCCGACCATGGATGCGCTGACCCTCGCCGTCGACGCGCTCGAAGGCTCGGCCGGCACGATAGCCGTGCCGTCAGGCTTGGCTGCGGTGACGATTCCCCTGCTTACCTTCGTCTCGGCCGGCGACCATCTGCTGATCGTCGATTCTGTCTATCACCCGACACGGAATTTCGCCGACACCATGCTGAAGCGCCTCGGCATCGAGATCGAATATTACGATCCGCGCATCGGCGCCGGCATCGCCTCGCTGATCAGGCCCAACACCAAGGTGGTGTTTACGGAATCGCCGGGGTCGAACACCTATGAAGTGCAGGACATTCCGGCGATCGCCAAGGCGGCGCACGCCGCCGGCGCGATCGTCATGATGGACAACACCTGGGCGACGCCGCTCTATTTCAAGCCGCTCGACTACGGCGTCGACATCTCGATCCATGCTGCAACCAAATACCCGGCTGGTCATTCGGACGTGCTGCTCGGCCTGGTCTCGGCCAACGAAGCCTGCTGGAAGAAGCTCTATGAAGGTTTCTGCACGCTGGGCTGCTGTTCAGGCCCGGACGACGTCTACCAGACGCTGCGCGGCCTGCGCACCATGGGGGTGAGACTCGAACACCACCAGAAGAGCGCGCTCGAGATCGCGCGCTGGCTGGAGGAGCAGCCGGGCGTGGCTGAGGTGCTGCATCCGGCGCTGGAGAGCCACCCCGACCACGCGCTCTGGAAGCGCGATTTCTGCGGCTCGAGCGGCGTCTTCTCCATCGTGCTGAAAGGCGGCGGTCAGAGAGAGCAGCACGCCTTCCTCGACGCGCTGACGATCTTCGGCCTCGGCTACTCCTGGGGCGGCTATGAGAGCCTTGCCGTGCCGGTCTTCCTTGGCGACCGCACCGTCGCCAAGGAAGATTATGCCGGGCCGCTCATCCGCCTGCAGATCGGGCTGGAAGATGTCGAGGACCTCAAGGCCGACATTTTGCGCGGGCTCAACGCGGCAGCAGCCACCGAGTAACGGGCTCAGCGCCTCGCAGCCGATTCCGTAAACGCTCGTAACGCCTTGACGCGATTGAGAAAGCGAAAGCCGCCGGCTGCATGCCGCCAAGGCGTCGCCGCGCAATAATATTCTTCCCGGCCGGGAATAAACGAATTGGTTTGGCTTCCAAATCCGTGGCTCTGGCGGCATTGCGAGTAGCGCAAATTCCACCCATTCGACAATTCAAGCTATTCGACCTGGGGCCTGCCATGGCGTTTCGCCTTTTCGTTCCGATCCTTGCCGGCGCAACGCTCCGCGAACGGCTCGCCGCCTGCATCGGCGCCACGATCGGCATCGCGCTGACCGGCGTGATCAGCGGGCTCGCCATGGGCAGCGGCCCGCATGTGGCGATGCTGGTGGCGCCGATGGGCGCTTCCGCCGTGTTGCTCTTTGCCGTGCCGTCGAGCCCGCTGGCGCAGCCCTGGTCGATCATCGGCGGCAATACGATCTCGGCGCTGGTCGGCGTCACGGTGGCGCATTTCGTGCACAACCCGGTGATCGCCTCCGGGCTGGCGGTGGCGCTGGCGATCGCGGCCATGTCGTTCACGCGCTCGCTGCATCCGCCGGGCGGTGCCGCGGCGCTCACCGGCGTGCTCGGCGGACCGGCCGTGATCAGCGCCGGCTTCCTGTTTCCCTTCGTGCCCGTGGCGCTGAACTCAATCATATTGGTCACGCTCGGTTTCCTGTTCCACAAGCTGTCGCGGCGCAACTATCCGCATGTGCATGTGCCCATGGCCAACAGCCACGGCACCGCCGACCTACCGCCGGCGGGGCGGGTTGGCTTCCGGCCCGAGGATGTTGATGCCGCGCTTGCGGCGCTCGACGAAACCTTCGATATCGACCGCGACGACATCGAAAGACTGCTGCGCCAGGTCGAGCTGCAGGCGATGGTGCGCGCGCACCGCACGCTGCTCTGCCAGGACATCATGTCCCGCGACGTGATCTCGGTACCGGAGAACGCCACCGCCGAGGAGGCGCGCAAGCAGTTGCTCGACCACAATATCCGTACCTTGCCGGTGGTGGACGCCGAAGCGAAGCTGGTCGGCGCCGTCGGCCTGCGCGAGCTGACGAGAACGACCGACACGGTAAAGGGCGTGATGTCGAAGGCCGGCACGGCCTCGCCCGAGACGCCGGCGATGAGCCTGCTGCCAGTGCTGACCGACGGGCACAGCCACGCGGTGGTGATCGTCGATGCCGGGCGGCACATTCTCGGCCTGATCACCCAGACGGACCTGCTGGCCGCCGCCGCCCGCGCGCAGGCTGCAGACAGGCCGCAGCTGAAAGCTGTAGCATAGCGCCGGCTGGGTCCGGAAAGTCCGGGAACCTTTTGCCGGCAGGCGCGTCCAACTATCGGATGCAACGCCTGTCGGGAGATCGGGACGATGAGAAAGTCCGCACTGCAGGCCGCCGCGATTTCGGCGGACGCTATCGCCGGCGACATGGCGCTGGTGCGCCGCGCGCTTGCACGGGAAGCGGGTGCCTTCCGCTTGATCATCAAGACGCACAACCAGCGGCTCTACCGCATCGCGCGCGGCGTGGTGCGCAACGACGCCGAGGCCGAGGACGTCGTGCAGGAAGCCTATATGCGCGCCTTCGCCAGCCTCGACGCCTTTCGCGGCGACGCCTCCTTGGCAACCTGGCTCACGCGCATCGTCATCAACGAGGCACTCGGCCGGCTGCGCAAGAAAAAGCGCATCGTGGCGATGCCTGAAAATCCGGAAGCGCAGATCATCCGGTTTCCCCTGAACCCAAGCGACTTGAACCCTGGCGACGATCCGGAGCGAACGATGGCGCAGCGGCAGATCCTCGGGCTTGTCGAACGGGCGACCGACAGCCTTCCCGATGTCTATCGCACCGTCTTCGTCGCCCGCGTCATCGAGGGCCTGAGCATCGAGGAGACGGCCGATCTGCTCGGCATCAGGCCGGAAACGGTAAAGACCAGGCTGCACCGGGCGCGTAGCTTGGTGCGCAAGGCGCTGGACGACGAGATCGGCCCGGTGCTGCTCGATGCCTTCCCCTTCGCCGGCCGCCGCTGCGAGCGGCTGACGCAGGCGGTGATGAAGAGGCTGGGGCTCGAGGGCTAAGGCGCTTCGTCTTCGGGCGCAACTGATCGAGGCAGAGGGGGGTGACGGAACTCGGCGTAGCAGTGCTCGCTCCACATTCGAATGTGAAAAATCGGGAACGTTTGGCCTCTCCCCGCATCCAATGGCCGTCAACCCTAGATGAGCCCGCTGCCGATACGCCGGGCAAAGGAGATGCCATGTTTATCCGACCGACCGCAGCACTCGCCGCCTTCCTCCTCGTCAGCGCCGCGCCGCTGGCTGAGGCCGCCGAAAAGCCCACCGACCCGCAGATCGCCCATATCGCCTACACGGCCGGCACGCTCGACATCGAGGCGGCCAAGCTGGCGATCAAGAAATCCAAGACCAAGGAGGTCGTCGACTTCGCCAAGGACATGGAACGCGACCATGAGGCGGTGAACAAGCAGGCGCTTGATCTCGTGAAGAAGCTGAAGGTGACTCCGCAAGACAACGCCACCAGCCAGGCACTGACCAAGGCGGCGAAGGAGGAGCGCGCCAAGCTGGCGAAGCTCAAGGGCGCGGCCTTCGACAAGGCCTATATCGAAAACGAGGTGGCTTATCACAAGCAGGTCAACGGCGCGCTCGAAACGCTGCTCATCCCGTCGGCCAGCAATGCCGAGCTGAAGAGCCTGCTGGAAACGGGTCTCAAGATATTCCAGGGGCATGAGCAGCACGCCGAACATGTCGCCGGCATGCTGAAATGAGGGCGGGCCTGCTATCGCTCCCGGTCGCGCTGGCGCTGGCGCTCTTAGCTGCGCCGGCGCTCGCCGCCACGATCGAGGTGACGATCGACAAGCTGGTGTTCTCGCCGGCAAGCGTCGAGGCCAAGGTCGGCGACACGATCGAGTGGACGAACAAGGACTTGATCGCCCACACCGCGACTGTGAAAGGCGGCTGGGAGGTGACGATCCCGCCGAAGTCGAAGGGCAAGGTCACGCTCAAGGAAGCGGGTGCGGTCGACTATTTCTGCCGCTTCCACCCCAACATGAAGGGTCACCTGGAGGTTTCGCCCTGAACCGTCGCCTGGCCAGGCAAGGCGCGCCGCGCGTTGCTCGGCCGGGCGATATGCCTCCACGAGCCGTCATAGACCGCTTCTCGCCGCTCGATCCAGGCGGCGAGCCCTTCGTTGAGATCTGCGGTCGGAGCCATGCGGGCGAACTGCTCGGCCTCGACCAGCAGGCCTTCGGCGATGCTGAGATTGATACCGCGCGCCACGGCGGTGAGGATACTGGCCACCGCCGCCCGTGAATGACGGACGATGCGGCTCGCGAGATCGAAGGCGGCCGGCATCAGCTCTTCATGCGGCACCAACCGGTTGACGAGGCCGAGCTCCAGCGCCCGCGCGGGCGAAAACGGATCGCCGGTCAGAAGCAGCTCCAGCGCTCGCTTGCGCCCGACCAGCCTCGGCAGGCGCTGTGTGCCGCCGAAGGTTGGCGGCATGGCGAGCTTGATTTCGGGCTTGGCGAACAGCGCCCGGTCGCTGGCGATCGCCAACGGCACCGCTTCGGTGATCTCGCAGCCGCCGCCGAAGGCAAGCCCGTTGACGGCGGCGATGACCGGCTTGCGATAGGATTCCAGCCGTGCCGTCAGCCGCTGGCCGCGCATGACGAAATCACGCAGCCCCACATCCGTGCCTTCGGCCACGCTTGCCGAGAACTCGTGGATGTCGGCGCCGGCCGAGAAGGCGCGCTCCCCTGCCCCGGTGAGGATGATTGCACGAACCGCATCATCGGTCTCTATACTGTCCAGGATCGCAAGCAGGCGGTCGATCAGGGCGTAATTCAGGGCATTGAGTTTTTCGGGGCGGTTCAACGTCAGCACCGCGACGCGGTCGCGGATCTCGCAAAGCACAAGCTCAGTCATGTCATTTTCCTTTCCGGCATGGAACTGCCCCAAGGGATCAGCTTTCAGCTTGTATGTATATTCACTAGTCGGTATACCTAACGGATGAGCGAAAAGGTCAATCACACCAGAAAGCGCCTCGTCGATGCGGCGGCAAAACTCTTCTATGCCGAAGGTATCGGCCGCGTCAGCGTCGATGCCGTGGCGGAAAAGGCGGGGCTGACCAAGCGCACGCTCTACTATCACTTCAAGAGCAAGGACGAGTTGATCACGGCCTATCTCGACAGCCGCGACCAGCCGAACCTCAAGCAAATGGCCGGCTGGTTCGAGGCCGCGGAAGGCGGCGCGGACAAGAAGGTCGTGGCGATCTTCACCCACCTGGCGCGCGTGGCGCGGCACGTCAAATGGAAGGGCTGCGGCTTCCTGCGCACGGCCGCCGAGCTCGCCGCGATGCCCGGCCATCCGGCGGTGAAGGCCGGCTCCCGCCATAAGAGCAACTTCGAGAAATGGCTGGCGGAGGCGCTTTCAAGCCATGGCGTGCGCGAGCCGAAGATGCTGGCGCGCGAGATCGTGCTTCTAATGGATGGCGCCTTTTCCAGCATGCTGATCCACCACGATCCGGACTACATCACGGCCGCCGGTCACGCCGCCGCGACGCTGGTCAAGGTGAGGATGGAAGTGGCGGCTGCGCCAGCAACCAGTCGACAATCTCGACGGCGTGGGCGGGTGGCCGGTCGGGCGCCAGGATCGACAGGCTGAGGCCGGACGGCACACGCCGCGGGAACGGCGCCACCAGCAAGCCGGCGGCTAAGGCGCGCGAAACCAGCGCCTCGTGCCCCATCAGCACGCCGGCGCCGTCGACCGCCGCCTGTAGCGCCATGCTGTAGAGCGAGAATTCGGAGCCGGTTTCGATCGGCGGCCCCTTCACGTCGGTCGCTTCGAACCACAGGCTCCAGTCGCTGGTCCAAGTCGTGTCCCACAAGAGAGGCTGCGAGGCGAGATCGGCCGGTGTCTTAAGCTGCCGGGCCAGCGCCGGCGCGCAAACCGGGAAGATGATATCGTCGCAGAGTTTGAAGGCACGGCTGCCGGGCGGCGCGTGCCGGGTGAAGAAAATGGCGAGGTCGAAGGGCTCGCGCCGAAAATCCGGCGGCTCTTCCAGCGCGTGGATGGAGGGGCGAAGCGCGGGATGCGCCGAGCGTAAGGCAGGCAGGCGGGGCGCCAGCCACAGCTGGGCGATCGAAGGCAGTGCTGCGATGCTAACCTGCGGCCTGGGCGCCGAAATGCGCAATTCCTGGACGGCGAGCCCCAAAGCGTCGAAGGCGGTGGAAAAGGAGGGTAGCGCCGAACGCCCAGCCTCGGTGAGGTGCAGGCCCTGCGCGTGGCGCACGAAGAGCGGCGAGCCTAGCCAAGCCTCCAGTGCCTTCACCTGATGCGACACAGCGGCAGGCGTCACGCCGAGTTCGTCCGCCGCCTTGGCGAAGCTTTCATGCCGTGCCGCCGCCTCAAAGGCCCGGAGGGCGTTGAGCGGCGGCATGCGGGGTCGCGGCGGATTGACGGCCATCTGCGGCTTTCCCAACGCCGCGACGCCAGCCATGGCGGCGCGGTATGCTTCGAGCGAAGAAGCGGCGGCAGCCTGCGTCCGCCTCCAGCGCCTCAAGTCTATTTGAGGGCCACCGGAGTCAGCTTGCCGTCGACCTTCCGCCACTCAAATACGACGAAGCCCGGCTGCTTGATATCCCCTTTGTCGTCATAGGAAATGGTGCCAAGCACTGTCGGGATAGCCGCTCCTGAATGGAGATAGTCGGACGCCGCTTTCGGGTCGTCGGCCTTGGCTCTGGCGATCGCCTCGGCGAGGATCTGGGTCGCGGCATAGGCATAGAGCGTGACGGCTTCGGTGGGCACATTCTTCGCCTTCAGGTCGGCCACCGCGTCTTTGGCCTCGGGAAAGGTCGCCGGATCGGGAAAGGACGTCATCAGCGTCCCGGCCGCGCCCTCGCCGGCGATGGCGCCGAACTCGCTGTTGGAAATGCCGTCGCCGCCCATCAGGATCGTCTTGACGCCCTGGTCGTGCATCTGACGCACGATGAGGCCGGCCTCTGTGTGCTGGCCGCCATAATAGACAAGGTCGACGCCCGACTCCTTGATCTTGGCGACAAGCGCGCTGTAGTCCTTCTCGCCCGGGTTGATCTCCTCGTGCAGCACTTCCTTGCCGCCGCCGGCATTGTAGGCCTTGGCCATCTCGTCGGCGAGGCCCTTGCCGGCCGTCGACTTGTCGTCGACAATCGCGACCTTCTTGTCCTCAAAACGCTCGAGCACGAATTTCGCGGCGATGATGCCCTGCTCGTCATCGCGGCCGCAGGCTCGGAAGGCATCCCACAGGCCGCGCTCCGTCACCATCGGGTTGGTGGCCCTGGGCGTGACGAAGAGCACGCCGTTCTCGGCATAGACCTCCGAGGCCGGAATGGTGACGCCGGAATTGTAGTGGCCGACGACATAGTGCACGCCGTCCGCGACGAACTTGTTGGCGACCGACACCCCCTGCTTCGGGTCGGAGACATCGTCGCCGACCGAGACGCTGAGTTTTTGGCCGAGCACACCGCCATTGGCATTGATGCGCTGGATCGCCGTCTCGACGCCGACGCGGTACTGCTCGCCATAGGCGGCGTTCGGCCCCGACATCGGCCCCGCGACGCCCAGCACGATATCCGCCCTGGCGACGCCGGCGGCGGCGGCCGTCATCAGAGCAGCAGTCATCAATCGCAGAATCATGCGCATGGTCATTCCCCTTGTTTTTGAAGAAGCGGGCTCCCTGCCCGCGGGTTCAGGCGCTCAGCTTACGAAATGAAGCTTCGTGAACCGGCGCCGGAATTCGCTGACATCCGCAGCCACTTCCTCCGCGGCATCGTTGCCGCGCAGCCCCCTGGCGATGAGGGCGGCAAGCTCGGGCATATCCTTCTCGGTCATGCCCCAGCGAACGATTTCCGGGGTACCGAGGCGCAAGCCGTTCATGTCGCCCTCGACCGCGCCGACCGGCAAGCCGATACCGCAAGCGAGGATATTGGCGCGCCGCAGCCGCTTCGCCGCCGCCTGCCCGCCGCCGAATTCGGCGGCTTCAATGGCGAACTGGTGCGAGGTGGTGTGGCCTTTCGCGGTCGAGAACACCGGCAGGCCGCGCTGCGCCAGCTCGCTTGCCAGCGTCTTGGCGGTGCCTGCCATGGCGGCGGCATAGGCGTGGCCATGCTCCTTCCAGTCGAGCAGCGTGATGGCGAGCGCCGCCGACTTTGCGGCGTCGAAATTCGCCGTCATGCCGGGAAAGGCGATGCGGTCGAGTTTTTCGGCGATGACGGCGTCATTGGTGACGATCAGACCCGAAGGCGGCCCGCCGAGGCTCTTGTAGGCGCTCATCGTCATCAGATGGGCGCCCTCCTCCAGCGGCTGCTGCCAGGCGTGGCCGGCGATCATGCCGCAAAGATGTGCCGCATCGAAGAGCACCAGCGCGCCGACCTCGTCGGCGATCGCCCTGATCTCGCTGATGGGATGCGGCAGGAGATTGAGGCTGCTGCCGATGGTGATCATCTTCGGCCTGACCTGCCGGGCAAGCGCGCGGAGCTTGTCCACATCGACCGTATAGCCGTCGGCATCGACGGGCGCGGAATGGATCTCCAGCCCGTACAGGCCGGCGCAGCCCGTCATATGATGCGTGACATGGCCGCCGATGGCCGGCGGCGGCGCGATGATGGCGTCGCCCGGCCGCGCCGCGGCCATGAAGGCATAGAGATTGGCGATGGCGCCGGACGGCACGCGGATTTCGGCATATTTCGCGCCGAAGACTTGCGCCGCGAGCTTGCGGCGATGACCTCGATGCGCTCGACGCCCTCCAGCCCCATCTCGTATTTGTCGCCGGGGTAGCCGAGCGACGGGCGCGAGCCGAGCCCGGAAGCAAGCGCGGCCTCCGCCTTCGGGTTCATAACATTGGTCGCCGCATTGAGGTTGATGGCGTCGGCCTCGTGGATCTGCCTATTGAGCGCGATGCCTCCCTCTATCGCAGCGAGCACGGCGTCGCTCCCCTGTCCGCTTGCGGCCTTGGCCAGCGCCTGGATAAAATCCTCGCAATGCGCGGGAACCCAGGGCCTACGGGCAAGAGCGGTCATTGAAGCCTCCACATTGCCGGATGCGATGTCCGGATTAATTAGGGCATGGTGGAGGCTTGGCCGGCCGGGCGCAAACGAGTAGTTCTAGCGGCTAGGCTTAGAAAATTTAGGGGTAGGAATTAGGGCAATGCGCCTGACTTGGATGGTGCAATGCAGGAAGCGGATGGTCATTATAAGGAGACTCTTTATAACGGTCGATCTGATCATGACCACCAAGGGGAGACGATGCGCTACATACGTCCGCAATCAATGGAAGATGCCGTGGGCCTGCTGGCCGGCGCGGCCGGCCCGGCCGCCGTTCTCGCCGGAGGCAGCGACCTCCTGGTCAGGATGAAGGGCGGCTTCATCGAGCCAGAGCTGATCGTCGACATCAAGGCGATCGAGGGTTTAGGCGAAATCAAGGAGACGGCAGACGGCTTCAGCATCGGCGCCGCGGTGCCCTGCGCGGTGCTGGGCGAGAACGCGGCGCTGCAGAAGGCCTGGCCCGGCGTCGTCGAGGCGGCCAAGCTGATCGGCTCGAAGCAGGTGCAGGGACGCTGCACCATCGTCGGCAATCTCTGCAACGCCTCGCCGGCCGCCGACAGCGTGCCCGCGCTGGTCGCGGCCGGTGCCAAGGCAGTGGTAGCCGGGCCTTCGGGCAAGCGCACCATTGCTGTGGAAAGCGTGCCGACCGGACCGGGCAGGACGTCTCTCGCCAAGGGCGAGATCATCGAGGCGATCCTGCTCGACAAGCGCGCGCCAAATGCGGGCGATGCCTATCAGCGCTTCATTCCGCGCACCGAAATGGATATCGCGGTGGTCAGCGCCGGGGTGAACCTGACGCTCGATGACAAGGGCGTCGTCAAGTCGGCCCGCGTGGCGCTGGGCGCCGCGGCGCCGACGGTGCTGCTGGTCGAGGAGGCGGCGCAACTTCTCATCGGCTCGAAGCTCGACGAAGCGACGCTCGAGCGGCTCGCCAAGGTCTGCGCGGGCGCCTGCCGCCCGATCGACGACAAGCGCGGCTCCATCGAATTCAGACGGAAAGTTGCGGGCGTGCTGGCGAAACGTGTCGCCACCACCGCTTATGAGCGTGCAGGAGGCAAGTGATGGCCGGTGTAGCAGTTTCAACGACAATCAACGGCGATCACGTCGAGTACCTTTGCCAGCCGGACGAGACGCTGCTCGACGTGCTGCGTGACCGGCTCGGCCTTACGGGCGCCAAGGAAGGCTGCGGCACCGGCGACTGCGGCGCCTGCAGCGTCATCGTCGACAACCGGCTGGTGTGCTCCTGCCTGGTGCTGGGCGCGGAAGCCGAAGGCCGCCAGATCGAGACCATCGAAGGCATGGCTCATGGCGATCAATTGCATCCCCTGCAGCAGAAATTCCTCGAGCACGCGGCATTGCAATGCGGCATCTGCACGCCGGGTTTTTTGATCGCGGCAAAGGACCTTCTGGCGAAAAACCCCTCCCCGACCGAGGAGGAAATTCGCTTCGGTCTCGCGGGGAACCTCTGCCGCTGCACCGGCTATGACAAGATCGTGCGCGCCGTCCAGGACGCGGCAAACGTGATGAAGGGAGCCTGAGATGAATTTCGATCCGCGCTACTCGGGACGCAATTTCTCTTCCGTCGGCACGCGCCCCATCCGCCCCGACGGCGTCGACAAGGTGACGGGACGCGCCCGCTACGGCGCCGACTTCAACATGGCCGGACAGCTGGTCGGGCGCATCCTGCGCAGCCCGCATGCCCATGCGATCATCAAGAAGATCGACACCTCGAAGGCCGAAAAACTGGCCGGCGTGAAGGCGGTGATCACGGCGGCAGACCTGCCCGACCTCACCGACGGCGATGCCGCCATGTACGACATCCTCGACAACTGCATGGCGCGCACCAAGGCGCTCTATGACGGGCATGCGGTGGCCGCGGTCGCCGCGATCGACGCCCGCACCGCCAGGCAGGCGCTGAAGCTGATCGAGGTCGACTACGAGGTGCTGCCGCATGTGACCGATGTCGACGAGGCGATGAAGCATACGGCGCCCCTCATCAACGACGCCATCTTCACCGAGGGCCTCGAGGAAAAGCCGGTCAAGCCCTCCAACGTCTCCAAGCGCACGCAATACGGCCATGGCGATGTCCATCAGGGTTTTGCCCAGGCCGACACGATCGTCCAGCGCTCCTTCAAGACCGAGCAGACGCACCAGGGCTATATCGAGCCCCACGCCTGCGTGGCGAGCGTCAACCCCGACGGCACGGCGGACTTGTGGGTGTGCACGCAAGGCCATTTCGTCTACCGCCAGCACTGCGCCCAGTTGCTTGGGCTCGAAGCCTCGAAGCTGCGCGTCACCTCCTCCGAGATCGGCGGCGGCTTCGGCGGCAAGACCCATGTCTGGGCCGAGCCGGTGGCGCTCGCGCTGTCGCGCAAGGCAGGCCGGCCGGTGAAGCTCGTGATGACCCGCGACGAGGTGTTTCGCGCCTCGGGCCCGACCAGCGCCACCTCGATCGACGTCAAGATCGGCGCCAGGAAGGACGGCACGATCACCGCGGCGGAAGCGACGCTGCGCTACAGCTGCGGCCCCTATGCCGGCATGTGGGCCGAGATCGGCGCCATGACGGCGTTCGCCTGCTACAAGCTCGAGAACGTCAAGACCGTCGGCTACGAGGTGCTGGTCAACCGGCCGAAGACCGCGGCCTATCGCGCGCCCTCGGCGCCGATGGCGGCCTTCGCGGTGGAAAGCGCAGTCGACGAGCTCGCCAAGGAGATCGGCATCGACCCGGTCGACTTCCGCATCAAGAACGCGGCGCAGGAAGGCACGCGCGCCTCCTACGGCCCAGTCTACGGCCCGATCGGCATCGGCCCGACGCTTGAAGCGGTGAAGAACCATCCGCACATGAAGGCGCCGCTAAAAGCAAACCAGGGGCGCGGCATGGCCTGCGGCTTCTGGTTCAACTTCGGCGGCCAGACCTGCACCGATCTCAACATCGGCATGGACGGCACGGTGTCGCTCGCTGTCGGAACGGTGGATGTGGGCGGGTCCCGCGCCTCGCTGTCGCTGGTGGCGGCGGAGGAGCTCGGCATCGACTACAGCCATGTGAAGGCGATCGTCGCCGACACGTCGAGCCTTGGCTACAACGACATGACCGACGGCAGCCGCGGCACCTTCTCCTCCTCCATGGCGACCATCTCGGCCGCCCGCAACGCGATAAAAATCCTGCGCGAGCGCGCGGCGCAGATGTGGGACATTTCGGTCGACGACGTTGCCTGGGAAAAAGGCCATGCGGTCGCCAAGGGCGAGACGCACGGCAATCTCGGCAAACTGTCGCTGAAGGAGATCGCGGCGCAATCCGGCAAGACCGGCGGGCCGATCGCCGGCCACAGCGAGCTCGTCGCCGACGGCGCCGGCGTCTCCTTCGCCACCCATATCTGCGACATCGAGGTCGACCCCGAGACCGGCTCGACCAGGGTCATCCGCTACACGGTGGTGCAGGACGCCGGCAAGGCGGTGCACCCGACCTATGTCGAGGGCCAGTACCAGGGCGGTGCCGCGCAAGGCATCGGCTGGGCGCTCAACGAGGAGTATATCTACGGCAAGGACGGGCGGCTGCAGAATCCGGGCTTCCTCGACTACCGCATCCCGGTGTGCTCGGACCTGCCGATGATCGACACGCAGATCCTCGAGATCCCCAACCCCAACCACCCCTACGGGGTGCGCGGCGTCGGCGAGACCTCAATCGTGCCGCCGCTGGCGGCGATCGCCAACGCGGTGTCGAACGCGGTGGGCGTGCGCATGAGCCACATCCCGATGTCACCACCGCGGATTCTTGCGGCGCTCGAGGCCGAACGGGAGAGGTTTTCGCGCTAATGGTCGAAGTGACGCTCTGGGGCTCGCTTGGCGCTGCCGCCGGAGGCCAGAGCAAGCTCGACATCGAGGCCAAGGACATCAGGGAGCTGTTCCGGAAACTTTCGGAACAGTATCCCGCCTTCGAGCCCCTGATCGATCGCGGCATCGCGGTCGCGATCGACGGGACGATCTACCGCGATACCTGGTCGAAGGAACTGCCTGAGGGGGCGGAGATTTTTCTGTTGCCGAGATTGGCGGGGGGGTGAGGCTGGGAGCCGCCGCCGCGGTCGCCTGGCATCAAGGTCCCCAACGTCGTGTATGGGCCGGCGAACGAACCCGCTGCGCGGGATGGGCGCGTGTGGTGAGGTAGAGATCACGA
>NZ_LPVS01000039.1:0-50290 GCF_014843905.1 Mesorhizobium silamurunense
GGTGATTTCGCCGCCGCTACCGTTGACACAACTCGCCTCATATGAGGGGGCGGACCGAGACCGTCGGCCGGTAGCTGACCAATGAGTGCTCTTGGCGCGGAGGAGGCATTGGGTAAGCTAAGTTCGACTGTACGGTTCGCGGAACCATACGGAACGATACGGAAAGGATGTCTGACCTGTGCCCACAAAAAAGACAATAAAATCAAATATTTGAGGACGTCCTCCGGGCCCACCATTGTCGTTATTTATCAATCACTTAGCGGCTATTTCTCCTTCGGTTAACCAAGTCCGAGGTGGCGAACCTCCGCGCATCGCTTTGATTTTGTTGACTTACGGTGGGCTGCTGAAGCCCACCAAACGTCGTAGAAGGATCGCGGCGGGCACGCGGACCGCCACCGTGGTTCCTATCCCGTATGGAGGAACAGTCAGAACGTGCAGCGGATCGTCAACGATCTGCACGACGAGGGCATCGTCGCGTTCGAACCGAACCCGCATCACCGTCGCGCGCAACTCGTCGTCCTGACCGCTCGCGCCAGAGCGGCCTATGACGCGGCCTTGCGGCTGTGGAGCCCTCTGGTCGAGGAGCTTGCGGCAGGACTCTCCGCGAGCGAGGTCGCGGTCGTGCGCACGGGGATAATGGCGTTCCGCCAAAAGCTGGAAAAGCTTATCGGCGACGAACCCAATGAACTTCGGTGACACGCAGGGTCGTTTTGCGGGAGGCAGGTATGAGCGCGCGGTTGATCTTCAACATTCAAGCCATATTAGGGCCCGCTGCGCTGCCAGCAACGCAAGAGCCGTGAGTGCATGAGCGTCCAGCTATTCCACGCAACAGGAGAGCAGGCGCACACGATCCGGGTCCGGCGCCTGGTGAAGATCCACCGGGAAAGGCGGGTGACCTGGCGAGACGAGACATAGCTGAACGACTTGGGCGCCGAGCACCCAAGCTCGGCGCCGGCTTCGATTACCCGCGCACGTCAGCAAAGCGGCTGTCAGGCCATCTTTGCCAATATCTTGGTCATATCTGCCGTGTCGAATGCCCTCAGCGTCTCAGTTCTGATGTTGCCCATTGAAATGGCAGTTCGTTTCGCCCTGCCGCCCCGTCCAAGCGCAGCGTCGCGCGCATCGTAGCCAGTGATGGCAAGGCTGTGATACCATTGCACAAGGTGCGCCGCGGTTGGCAATTGCCACTCCCGCGCAGCCTGACACCGTGCAGTGCTGATCGGGTCGCGGGTCTCGTCCCGTCGAACGAGTGGCCTCGGATCATGGAACTCGTCGTTGCTCTTGGGCTGATCGTCTTCAAGGTCGCGTTGCTGATTGCGATCCTGCTGCTGCTGCCCTTGCCGCTGACGTGGCTGGAACGCAAGATCGCGGGGCACATCCAGCAGAGGATGGGGCCGATGCGTGTGGGATGGCATGGGCTGCTGCAGCCGGTGGCGGACGGGGTCAAGCTCTTGACCAAAGAGGACCACATCCCGGCCGAGGCCGACCGCTTCCTGTTCAAACTGGCGCCAATCCTAGCGCTCGCCCCGCCCTTCGTGGTGTTCGTCGCGGTCCCTTTCGGCGAATCCGTATCGGTCCTCGGCACCGAGATCACCCTCTACGTCTCCAACATGAACGTGGCGCTGCTTTTTGTCTTCGCGGTGATCGGGATCGAGGTCTATGGCGTCATCTTCGGCGGCTGGGCGGCGAACAGCAAATACGCTGTCCTGGGCAGCCTCAGGACCTGCGCGCAGATGATCAGCTACGAGATCCCGATGGGGTTCGCGGTCATCGGCGTGGTCATGCTGGCGCAATCCATGAGCCTGCTCGACATCGTGCGGGCGCAAGCCAATGTCTGGAACATCGTCTACCAACCGGTCGGGTTCTTCGTATTCTTCGTCGCCGGGCTGGCTGAATCTCAGCGCATTCCCTTCGACCTGGCGGAAGCGGAAGGCGATCTTGGGGCCGGGTTCCATACCGAATACAGCGGTATCCGCTTTGCGTTCTTCATGGTCAGTGAATACGCCGTCATGCTTCTGACGTCGGTCCTGGCGGTGATCCTGTTCTTCGGCGGCTGGAACGGCGTGCTGGTCCCGTTGCCACCGCTCCTCTGGTTCGCGCTCAAGGTCGCGTGCTTCGTCTATGTGTTTATCTGGTTCCGCTTCACTTTCCCGCGCTATCGCTACGACCAACTGATGGCGATCGGGTGGAAAGTCTTGCTTCCTCTGTCGATGGCGAACATAATCATAACCGGTGTTGCTTTCCTTTAGGGGCTGCAACGAGGCGACGATGTCGCGCGCACTGGACAGAACTGGAATATGGATCGGCTGGGCGTTCTTCGCCGATCTGGCGAACGCCTTGGCGCTGACCTTCGGCTACATGTTCTCCAGACCCGTGACCATGCAGTATCCGGACAAGGAAAAATGGTTGCCCTATTCGCGTTACCGCGGGCATCACTTCCTAAAGCGCGACGACGAGGGCGAGATCAAATGCGTAGCCTGCGAACTCTGCGCGCGGATCTGTCCCTGCGACTGCATCGAGGTCATCCCTTATGAGGACGAGAAGGGCAACCGACACCCGGCAAAATTCGAGATCGACATGGCCCGGTGCCTGTTCTGCGGGCTGTGCGAGGACGCCTGTCCGGCGGACGCGATCGCGCTTGGCCAACAGTACGAATTCTCGAGTTTTTCCTCGCGTGACCTGGTGATCGGGCGTGACGATCTGCTCGGCAAGCCGGGCAAAGCAACGACCGGCGGCGGCGTGGTCGCTGCACGCCTGAACACCGAGCAGGACGTGCTGGTCGAGACGAGCGAGCCACGGGGGTACAACTGGTGGCGGAATATCCGACGAACGTGAAGGCGCGCCAGCTGGCAAGCCGGAGCGCGCAGACAGGAGGCTCATATGCTGGTCTGCCAAATCTTGAGGACCAAGGCTCCCGAGGTCGTCACAGTCACTCCAGGTCAGACGATGGTGGAAGTGCTACGGCTGTTTAGGGAGAACAACATCGGCTTCGTGGTCGTCAGCCGTTTCCCCGGGCAATGCCTGGGCACGCTGTCGGAGCGCGACTGCTGCAATGCGGTGGCTGAACACGGAACCAAGGCGCCCATGATGCGGGTCGCCGACATCATGAACCGCAGTGTGGCGACCTGTTCGGCACAGGATTTGCTGCCCTCGGTGATGGCGACAATGACCAACCGGCGTACGCGCCATGTGCTGGTCATGGATGGCGACGCTACTGTCGGCGTGGTGAGCATCGGCGACGTGGTCAAGCACCGGCTCGACGAATTGCAGAACAACGAGCAGGTGCTGTACGATTACATCGCGGGGACCGGTTATCACTGACGACGTCGGCTGAAGGGTGCAGGGTCAGGGCAGGCTGCCACGGAGAAGTCCGTGGTGCCTCAGCCCAGATTCTCAGGCCGCGCCTCGACCCCGGCGACAGTGGCGATCTCGAAGGCCGCGTGCGCCATTTGAACTTCCACCGGACATGGGTATTCGCCCCGCCGCATCAGGCTGTTGAGACGCAAGGATTTGTAGTTCTCGGGAACGAACACGAGGCCCCTGGGAAAACGCTTGTTGACCTTGAGCTTCGCCGTCAGTTCGCCTTGGGCCGATCGCACGACCACCTGATCGCCATCCGCAAGGCCAAGCTGCACTGCATCCCGCGCGCTCATCTCGACATATGGGTCATCCGCGACCGTATTCAGGATCTCCGAGCGCTCGGAAAGATATCCGTTGTGGAACAGGCAGTTGCCGGTGACCAGCATGAGCCGGTCGGCTGCAATGGGGGCAGGCGGGAGGGCGAAGAACTCGCCAACGGGTGGCGCAAGGGCCGCCTTCGTGAAGGCTCCGTCGGCGCCAAGCCCATCCTGCGTCAACCCCTGGTAGGCCGGAACCAGCCGGGCAATCTCGCCGAAGATTTCGCCTTGGATCGACGGCCGCAACGCCTGCCCGCGAAGCGCCGCAACGAAGTCGAAAATCGACAGATTGTCCCGCGCCTCGAGCGCGGGTTCGCGGAATTTGCAGACCTTTTGGGCCCGGCCTTCGTTGTTGGTGAACGTGCCGGATTCCTCGCCATAGCTTGCCGCGGGCAGCACGACATCCGCCAGGCCCGCCGTATCCGTGAGGAACGCGTCCTGCACGATCAGGAGATCGGCGGCACCAAGCGCCCGCTGCACGAATCCCCGGTCGGGATAGGACATCACTGGATCGCTTCCGGCGATATAGAGCGCGCCCATTCGCTTCCTGTCGCAGAGTTCCAGCATGGCGTCGAAATCCACGCCCGGTTCAGACGGGATTTCGGCGCCCCAGGCCCGTTCGAGAGTTGTGCGCGCCGCATCATCGGCGAGCCCGCGCAGCCCCGGCAGCGCCGTCGGCAGAACGCCCATGTCCCAGGCGCCCAGTTGGTTGGCACGGTCGAAGAGGAACCGCATCGCCAGGCCCTTACCGAGCGCGCGCACAACCTGCAAAAGGTTGTTGAGTTGCTGCAACGTCGCGCGCGCCAGGGGCGATCTCAAGAGGTCAGCGCTGACAAGCACGGTGATGGTCCGGCCTTCCAGCAACGCTGCGGCGAGGCGGTCCGGACCGTCACCGCCGGTGACCGCTGCCGGCCGGCCGGTTGTTGCGCCGATGTCAGCAAAAACGTCGCCCGGCAATGCCTGACCAGCCGCCCCCAGTCCGGTCACCACCGCGGCAAGGCCCTGAGCCTCGCCGCCCGGCGGCACGCGAACGACCGCCCGCGCATCGGCGTCCAGACGGGATGGCCGCGCCGAGAGCATGAGCAACCTGGTCCGTCGCCGCCGTGCACAGTCCCGCAGCAAATATTCGGTGACTGGGTTTTCGTCCGTCACGTTGCCACCGACGACGAGCACACAGTCGTTGCCGATCACCTCCTCCAGCGGTGCGCGGGTGTAGAAGGCGGCCACCAATGGGCCGAGCGTATCAAAGGGCGTGGACCAGCGCGAGGAGCAGTCGATATTGTTGGTCCGGAATGCTGTCCGCATCAGCTTCTGGAACTGATAAAGCACCTCGTTGGGCAGGCGCGGCGAGGCTAGCCCGCCCGCAGCCTTGCTGGCAACGACCGACAGCCGCCGGCGGAAGTAGTCCCCCGCTTCGTCCCAGGAAACTGGGACCAGGACCCCGTCACGACGGATCATCGGCCGCTTGATCCGGTCCTGACTCCGGACGAAGTCGAGGCCGAAGCGCCCGCGCACGCAGAGCGTTTCGCGGTTTATGCCATGCTCCACCTTCGAGCGGACCCGCATGAACTCGCCCTTGCGTGTGCCGACGGTCAGTTGGCAGCCGGTGCCGCAATGCGGGCAGACCGTGTCGGTCTCGACCAGATCCCAGGGCCGCGCCTTGTAGCGATAGGGGAAGCTCATCAACGCGCCGACCGGGCAGACCTCGACGCAATTGCCGCATTGATCGCAACTCGCAAGACTGCCCTCGAAGCCAGTGACGGCAGTGTCCATGCCTTTTTCAACGGTGCCCAAGGCGACCGCGCCGACGACTTCTTCGCACATCCGGACACAGCGCTGGCACTGGATGCAGCGGTTGACGTTCATGATGATGACCGGGCTGAGACGGATGTCCTCGGAGTGGAACACACGCTTGGCATCGCGGAACCGGCTTGTACGGGGCCCGTATGCCATCACCATGTCTTGCAACTCGCACTCGCCACCCTTGTCGCAGATCGGGCAGTCGAGAGGGTGGTTGGCAAGCAGCATGTCGAGCATGGAAGAGCGCGTTTCGTCGATCAGCTGCGTGTTCGTCCGCACCACCATGCCGTCGGTGACCGCAGTGGCGCAAGAAGGCTGCAGCCGTCGCTGCCCCTCAATCTCCACCAGGCACATGCGGCAGGAGGCCAGCGCCGGCAGCCGCTTCAGATAGCAGAAAGTCGGGATGTTGATGCCCAAACGCTCGGCGGCCTGGAGCACCGTGGAGCCCGGCTCCACTTCCAGCGTTCGTTCATCGATTGTGACGCGAACCATTGGCTTCCTCGCCGTTCCCTTACAGCGTCCTCATCAGTGAAACGGGCACCTCCGCTCTTCGATGTGCGCGACGAATTCATGCTCGAAATGCGCCAGTGCTGCCCGCAGGCCCATCGCCGCGCCGTCGCCCAGAGCGCAGAACGTGTTGCCGAAAATGCCTTTGCAGAGCGCCTCCAGCTGTTCCAGATCGCCCGGCGCGCCCTGGCCCGCCTCGACCCGGCGCAGCACTTTCACGACCCAGTTCAGCCCTTCGCGGCAGGGGGTGCACTTGCCGCAGGATTCGTGGTGGAAGAACTCGATGATCCGCGTGGCGACTTTGACGATGCAGGTCGAGTCGTCGATCACGATCACCCCGGCCGAGCCGAGCATCGAGCCGGCGGCGGCCAGCGAGTCGAAGTCCATCCCCACGTCCAGCCCGCGCTCCGGGATCAGCGGCGCCGAGACTCCGCCTGGGATCACTGCCTTGAGCGTGCGCCCCGGCAGCGGCCCGCCGGCATAGTCACAGACCAGTTCGCGCAGCGGTATCCCCATCGGCAGCTCGTAAAGGCCCGGTTTCCGCACCTGTCCGCTGAGGCAATAGAGCTTCGGGCCGGGGCTCTTGTCCGGGCCGATGCCGCGGAACCAGTCGGCCCCTCGCACCACGATATGCGGTACGCAGGCCAGTGTCTCGACATTGTTGATCACGGTCGGGCTGGCGTAGAGCCCTTCGACCGCCGGAAACGGCGGTTTCAGACGCGGCTGCGCCCGCTTGCCTTCGAGCGAGTCGAGCATCGCGGTCTCCTCGCCGCAGATATAGGCGCCGGCGCCGCAATGGATGTGCACGACGAAGTTGAAATCCGAGCCCAGGATCCGTGTTCCCAGATAACCCTTCGCATAGGCCTCGGCGATCGCCTGCTCCAGCCGGCAGATCGCCAGCGTGTATTCCCCGCGGATGTAGACATAGGCGGTTTCCGCTCCTATCGCGTAGGCGCTGATCGCCATGCCTTCGATCAGTTGGTGCGGGTCACGCTCCATGATGATCCGGTCCTTGAAGGTGCCCGGCTCGCCCTCATCGGCGTTGCAGCACAGGTATTTCGGCTTGCCGGCGCGCTTGGGCACGAAGCTCCATTTCATGCCCGTAGGGAATCCGGCTCCGCCGCGCCCGCGCAGGTTGGATGTCTTGACGAGGTCGATAATCTCGTCGGGCGTGTGCTCCCGCAGCGCCTTGGCCAGCGCCCGGTAGCCGCCGCCGGCCTCATAGGTCGCGAGCAGATGGCCGTCCGCCACGTCAACGTTCCTGAGAAGGACCGGTTCGAACATGGCGCTATTCTCCCGGCGGTCCTGCGGCGGCAAGATCGGCGCCAGTCGCCTGCCGTACCGTCGCGCGCAGCCTGTCCAGGAGCGCATCGATCCGCGTGATGTCGAGGTCGCCGTGATAGTCGTCGCCAACCTGCATCACCGGGGCCATCTCGCAAGCGCCGAGGCATTCGACGGTCGAAAGCGTGAACAGCCCGTCCGGGGTCGTGTCGCCCTTCTTGATGCCGAGCACCTCCTCCAGGTGCCTCAGCAGCTCATCGGATCGGCGCAGCATGCAGGAGACATTGTCGCAGAGCTGCAGGTGGAAAATGCCGACCGGCTCGGTATGGAAGAGGGTGTAGAAGGTCGCCAGTTCGTAGACCCAGATGCGCTCGACGCCGAGGATGTCGGCGACCTCTTCCAACACCAGTCCGGGCAGATGGCCATGTTCCCTCTGTGCGATCAGAAGCGCGGGCATGATCGCCGAGCGCTGATCGGGATATCGCGCCGCCGCCTCTTCGATCTTTTCGCGCATGGTCATCGCGCCCAAATCCCTGCTACTTGTCCACCTCCGCCATCACGGGGTCGAGGCTGCCGAGCACTGCGATCATGTCCGCCAGGTAGCGCGCGTTGGTGACCCCGAAGAGCGCCTGAAGGTTGACGAACGAGGGTGCCCGGACCTTCATGCGGAACGGTTTTGGCGACCCGTCGCTGATGATGTAGAAGCCGAGCTCGCCCTTTGGCGCCTCGATCGCCGAGTAGACCTCGCCCTTCGGCACCTTGAAGCCATAGGCCGACAGGTCGAAATGCTGGATCAGCGCCTCCATCGAGCAGTGCACCCGATCCTTGTCCACCGGGAAGGCGATTGTCGGCATGTCGATCTGGAACGGCCCGTCGGGCATCTGGTCGAGACATTGCTCGATGATCCGGACGCTCTCGCGCATTTCCTCGACGCGGCATCGCCAGCGCGCGTAGCAATCGCCTTCATCGCGGGTAATAACGTTGAAAGCTAGCCGGTCATAGATCTCATAGGGCTCGTCGCGGCGGATGTCCCAGTCGACGCCCGAGGCGCGCAGGTTCGGGCCGCTCAGGCCCAGATCGATGCCGTCCGCGGCAGAGATCACGCCGATCCCCTGCGTGCGCTTCAGGAACACCCGGTTGTTATCGACCAGCCGTTCATAGTCGCGGATCCGGTTCGGGAAGATGTCGCAGAACTCCCGGATCTTGGGGAAGAATCCGTCGGGCAGATCCTCACGCACACCGCCGACCCGGCAGAAGGAGGTGTGCATCCGCGCCCCGCTGATCATCTCCAACAGGTCCATGATCATTTCGCGCTCGCGCATGGCGTAAAGGAGCGCGGTCATCGCGCCCAGGTCCAGCGGGAGTGCGCCGGTGATCAGAAGATGACCGGAGATCCGCGCCAGTTCGGCCATCAGCACGCGGATATATTGCGCGCGGATCGGCGCTTCGATGCCCAGGAGCTTCTCCACCGCCAGTGCGAAGGCTAGGTTGTTCGAGGGCGGGCAGAGGTAGTCGAGCCGGTCGGTCAGCGGGAAGATCTGGGTGTAGGTGAAGCTCTCGGCCAGTTTCTCGGTGCCGCGGTGGAGGTAGCCGATATGCGGGTCCACGCGTGCGACATATTCGCCGTCCAGCTCGAGGACGAGCCGCAGCACCCCATGCGTGCTGGGATGCTGCGGGCCGAGGTTGAGAAGCACCTCCTTGGTGTGGGGCGCATCGGCTTCCGGCCAGCTCAGTTCCGTGACTTCGGTCATCTCAAGTCCCCGGTGTGGAACGGCCTCCCTGTGGAATGTCCTCGGTGGCAAGGTCGGGCTGCGTCGGCGGCGGGCCTTCGGCGCCAAACGGGTTCAGCTTGTCCTTGTAGCCCCGCAGCGGAAAGTCCTTGCGCTGCGGGAAGCCCTCGAACCCTTCCCACATATAGATCCGGCGCAGGTCGGGGTGGCCCTCGAACCTGATCCCGTACATGTCCCAGGCCTCGCGCTCATGCCAATTGGCGGTGCGCCAGACCCCCGTCACCGACGGGACCCGCGGCGGATCGCCGAGGCGGCACTTGATCCGCACGCGCCATTTGTTCGGCAGCGAACAGAGGTGGTACACCGCCTCGTAGCGCGGCATCTCGGGGTAGTGATCGACCCCACAGATGTCGGACAGGAAATCGAACCGCAGCGCCGGGTGTTCCTTTAGGAACCGGCAAAGCTCGACGATCCTGTCAGGCGAAGCGGCGAAAGCGTGAACCCCATGCGAGAAGCCGAGCTCCTCGATTGCCTCCCCGAAACGTTCCGCGATCAGGGCGCGGATGAGGGACGTCTCCGCGCTCATGGCACCGCAACCCGATCCAGGGGTGTCCCGGCCAGCGCCCTGGATTTCTTGATCTTCTCCTGAAGCAGAAGGAAGCCGTGCATCAGCGCCTCGGGCCGAGGTGGGCAACCCGGCACATGCACGTCCACCGGCACGAAGGTCTCCGCCCCTTGCACCACGGCGTAGGTGTTGTAGACCCCGCCCGAGATGGCACAGGTGCCCATGGCGATGACCCAGCGCGGCTCCGGCATCTGGTCGTAGAGCCGGCGCACCACGGGCGCGAATTTCCGCGTTATGGTGCCGGCGATGATCATTACGTCGGACTGCCGCGGCGAAGGCCGGAACACCACGCCGAAGCGGTCGAGATCGTAACGGGCACACCCCGCCGAGATCATCTCGATGGCGCAGCAGGCGATGCCGAAGGTTTCGGGCCACAGCGCCGATCTTCGGCTCCAGCTGATCAGGCTGTCGGCCGTGGTGAACAGCACGCTGTCGCGGATCGCGTTGTTTACGCCTCCCATTCCAGCGCCCCCTTCAGCCAGGCGTAGGCGAAGCCCACGAGAAGCAGCAAAATGAAGACGAACATCTCGACATAGCCGACCGGCCCGATCTCTTTCAGGACAACGGCCCAGGGAAAGAGGAACATCGTCTCGACATCGAAGACGACAAACAGGATCGCGAGGATGAAGAACTGCACCCTGAAGCGGCCTCCGGCAGCTTCGCCCGCCGGGTCCATGCCGCACTCATATGGCATGTTCTTCGCGGGATAAGGATTGGACGGGCGCAGTAGCGAGGAAACAAAAAGCGTAACCATCGCCACCAGGACAATTCCGGCGACCATGAAAAGAACCGGCAGGAACTCCATTCCGGTCACGTCGCGTAGCCCCGGTCACCTGCCGAGGGCTTTGCTCAGGCCGCTACCGACCCCTTTGGGACCGGTGATGCGGGCGCCCTTGGAAGCAACTTGGGCATTCCTTTCTTGCACGGCAAGAGTATTCCGTCGGCCAGATCATTGCAAATCCAATCGATCAGCCGCCAATTGCGGCATGTTGAGCAAGCTTCAGAAACCACGCCGGAAACAGGCCGATGCCGATGGTGCCGGCAGCGGTGAAGGCGAGTGTGGCGCGGAGCGCGGGCGTCAGCGCCGGATCGAACGCGCCCTCCGGCTCGCGCATGTAGATCACCATCACGATGCGGATGTAGAAGTAGGCGGCAACGGCGCTCAGCAGCACTGCGATCACCGCCAGCATGACGAAACCCCGCTCGACGAGCGCGACCAGCACGTAGAACTTGGCGAAGAACCCGGCTGTCGGCGGAATGCCGGCCAACGAGAACAGATAAAGCAGCATCAGAAGCGCCAGCCCGCGATGCGACTTGGCAAAGCCAGCATAGTTCTCGATGACCTCGCCCGAGAAATCGCCGTTCCGCATCATGATGACGATGCCGAAGATGCCGAGATTCATGAACGCATAGATCAGCAAATAGAGCATCACGCTGGCGACCCCGTCCGCACCGCCGGCCGCCACGCCGAACATGGCGAACCCGGCGTGGGCGATGCTGGAATAGGCCAAGAGGCGCTTGAAATTGTCCTGCACCAGCGCCACGAAACTACCGAGCGCCATCGTCACTGCTGCAATGACCGCAACGATGATCCAGACGTTCGAGGCCGCGACCAGTGGGTTGAGGAACACCCGCAGGATCACAGCGAACCCCGCTGCCTTGGGCCCAACCGACATGAAGGCGGTGATCGTCGTCGGCGCGCCTTCATAGACGTCCGGCACCCACATGTGGAACGGCACCGCGCCGACCTTGAATACCAGCCCCGCGACGATAAAGACCACAGCCAGGAGCAATCCGGGATCGAGCGGATCACCGGTCACCGCCGCAGCCATCCTGTCCAACTGCGTCGTGCCGGTGAGCCCGTAGATCAGCGAAACGCCGTAAAGGAAAATCCCGGTCGAGACCCCGCCGAGGATCACGTATTTCAGCGCCGCTTCGTTCGACCGCTGCTGCTGCCGCAGGAAGCCGGTCAGCACATAGGTGCAGAGCACCGTCAGTTCGAGACCTACATAGATCGACAGGAGGTCGGTCGCTGAGGCCATGATCATCATTCCCGAGAGCGCCAGGAGCAGCAGTACAAAGTATTCACTGCTCCCGATCCCTTCGATCTCGGCATATTTTCGCGAAAGAAGGAATGTCAGAACTGTGACCAGGTAGAACACGACCTTGAAGAAGACCGCGAAGCGGTCGGCGACGAACATGCCCGAGTAGGCCGGCCGCACCTCGCCCGCCAGCATGAGCGTCCCCAAGGCGGCAATCAGCACGACCGCGACTGAAGCCCAGACAAGGAAATGTTGCTGCCCCTTCCGCACCAACTGCCCCAGGATCAGCAGGATACAGGCCCCGGTAACCACGACGATCTCTGGCAGGCTCGCCAGAATCGACTGGAAAAGCGCGGCGGCGGTCATTGGGCGCCCCCCTTACCCTGCACCTGCGCCAGTAGATGCTTCACCGAGGCGTCGATGATTTCGAGAAAGGGCTTCGGATAGAGCCCGATCCAAAGAACGAAGACGGCTAGCGGCAGGATCGCCGCCATTTCGCGGGCGTTCACGTCGCGGATCTTGAACCGCATGCCGATGCTGGCCGGTCCAAGCGCGACTTTCCTATACATGCCAAGCAGATAGGCCGCTCCCAGCAAGGCGCCCAGAACGGCAGCGGCACCGACAGCCAGGTTGGCTGCGAACGCGCCCGACAGCACCAGCAACTCGCCCACGAACGAATTCGTTCCCGGCAGCGCCATCGACGACAGGGCAAACAGTGCAAGAAACGCTGTATAGACCGGCGCCGCCTTCATCAGCCCGCCATAATCCGCGATGCTGCGGGTATGGGTCCGCTCGTAGATAAGGCCCACGGACAGGAACAACGCGCCGGTCGTCACGCCATGATTGAACATCTGCAGGATGCCGCCCTCGAGCCCACGCAGGTTGAGAGTGAAAATCCCCAGCGTCACCAAGCCCATGTGGCTGATGCTGGAATAGGCCACCAGCTTCTTCAGGTCGTCCTGCGCCAAGGCGAGCAACCCGCCATAGACGATGGCAACCGCCGAAAGGACCAGCATCAGCGTCGAATAGTGCACCGTCGCCTCGGGCAGCATTGGCAGCGAGAACCGCAGGAACCCGTAGGCACCCATCTTCAGGAGCACGGCGGCGAGGATGATGCTGCCGGCCGTCGGCGCCTGCACATGGGCATCCGGCAGCCAGGTATGGACCGGGACCATCGGCACCTTGACCGCGAAGGCGATCAGAAAGGCGAAGAACAGCCATGACTGGACCTGGAACGGCAAATCATGCGCCATCAGGGTGCGGATATCGAAGGTCTCGCCACCGTGGAGATAGAGCACGATGACGCCGATCAGGAACATCAGGCTGCCCGCCAGCGTGTAGAGGAAGAACTTGAACGCTGCATAGACCCGGCCGTCGCCACCCCAGACGCCGATGATCACATACATCGGAATCAGCATCGCCTCCCAGAAGACGTAGAACAGGAACAGGTCCAGCGCGCAGAACACACCCAGCATCAGCGCCTGCATGGCCAGCAGGCTGACCATGAACTCCTTCACCTTGCGGTCGATCGCGACCCACGAGGCGAGCACGCAGATCCAGCCCAAAAGCGCGGTCAGGAACACGAAGAGTGCGCTGATTCCGTCGACGCCAAGTGTGTAAGTGATCCCCAGCGCGGGCACCCACGGGTGCGTCTCGGTGAATTGCATCTCGTGGGTAGAGGTGTCGAAGCCGCCCAGCATGGCGATGCAAAGCGCGAAGTCGAGGATAGTGACAGCCAGTGCTATCCATCGCACCGCATCGTCGTTGCGGATAAACATCAGCGCCGCCGCCCCGACGGCTGGCGTGAAGACGATGAGGCTAAGCAGAGGGACCGCCATGGCGCCCCCTACTGCCACGCCACAGCGAATACGGCGATGGCCGCGATCACACCGGCGATCATAGCCAGCGCGTAGTGGGTCACGACGCCGGTCTGGAGCCGCCGCAACGCTCCGCCGCCGGCCAGGATCGTGCGAGCGACGGCGTTCACGAAGGCGTCCACGCCGTGCAGATCGATCCGCAGTCCTGCCCGTGCCATCCCGTGCAGAAAGGGCAGCGCCGCGGTCTCGGACACGTCACTCACCGCCTTCTCGTAGCGCGCCAATGGTTTTTCGGCGAGCCACATGAAGCGCCGCGCGCCCATGCGGTAGAACCAGTCGGTATCGATGCTGATCGTATTCTCGGGGTCGAGCGCCCTGAGGAAGATGACGAAGCCCAAGGCGGTGAACATCAGCACGCCAAGGCTCTCTGTGACATGGACGCCGGTGTAGGGTTCGAAGTCGACCGGGTAGGGCAGAAGCGCGTAGAGCGTCTGGGGGAACACTCCGATCGCAATGCAGAGCACGGCTGCCATGCCCATCGCAACCAGCATGTTGCGCGGCGGTTCTCGCGCTTCCAGCCCTTGGTCCGTGCCGAAGAACATGTAGTACGGGAGCTTGAGCCCGGTGTGCAGGAACGTCCCCGATGACGCCATTGTCAGCGCCAGCACCACCAGCGCGCGATGATCCTGTCCGGCGGCAGCCACCACCATCGACTTGGTGACGAAGCCTGATAAGAACGGGAATGCCGAGATCGCAAAGGCGCCAACCATGTAGAGCGCAAGGGTTACCGGCAGGGTTTTGTAGAGCCCTCCGAGTTCGGTGAGCTTGCGCCGCCCGGTGACGTGGATCACCGCCCCCGCGCCCATGAAGAGGAGCGCCTTGTAGAGGATATGCGCGAAGGCATGGCTGACGGCGCCGTTCACCGCCATCTCGGTCCCGATGCCGATGCCCGCCACCATGTAGCCCACCTGGCTGACGATGTGATAGGCCAGGAGCCGCCGACAATCGTTCTCCAGCACCGCGTAGATAACGCCGTAAAGCGCCATCACTGTGCCGAGCCAGACAAGAAGATCGGTCCCCGGAAACGCCCGCGCCAGCACATAGACGGCGGTCTTCGTGGTGAAGGCGCTCATGAACACGGCCCCGGTGACGGTCGCTTCCGGGTAGGCGTCGGTCAGCCAGGCGTTGAGTGGCGGCACCGCGGCGTTGAGCAGGAACCCGGCAAGGATCAGGCCGGTGGCGAAGCCCAGCCCGCCCTCGATCGGGCCGAAGAGCAGCGAACCGGTGGCGAACCCATGGAGAATGATGCCGCCGAGCAGGGCAACGCTGCCGGTGATATGGACCATGAGGTAGCGGAACCCTGCGCGGAGTGCCTGATCGCTGCGCTGGGCAAAGACCAGGTAGGCAGAGGCAAACGTCATACCCTCCCAGAACAGGAACAGGGTCAGGTAGTCGCCGGCGAACACCACTCCGAGCGCGCTGCCGACGTAGACGAACGCCGCGACATGCTGTCCTGCGTGCGTCAGATGCAAGGCATAGACCATGCCGATCAATGCCATGATGCTGAAAACGGTGGCGAAGAGGATGCTTAGCTTGTCGACCTTCGCCATCATGATTTCCTGCCCAATGAACCGCGCCGCGCCGTAGCCGCCAGGATGCATCGTCAGCACGGCCAGGATCGCCAGCGTTGGGATCAGCAGCACATAGGCCTTGCGGACAGGCCCTTTCAGGAAGGGGATCGGAAGAGCGCCGAGAATGAACAGCAGGCCGGGATGGACGAAGTCAGTCATAATAGCCCTCGCGTCGCATCAGCCCGCATTGATGGCCAAGAAACTTGGACACGAAGATTAGAAGCACGCAGGAGCCGAAGCCGTAGAGGGCAGACCAGCCAGGCAGCCGCTCCCACAGGTATTCAGCGTGTTCGCGGAAGACCAGAACGTCGGCGATAACGATCAGGCCGAGCACCAGATAGAATAGCCGGCGACGCTTTCTCGCATGTCTCTCATCGCCAAAGAAATCGACGACACGCTTGATCATCTGACGACTCTTTCCGCCAGGGCGAGGAAATAGTCCGGGAAGATGCCCATCGCCACCGACAGGATGGCGGTCGCGACCAGCGGGATCGTCAACATCGGAATTTCACGAACGGTCGCCGGGCTCTCCTGCGCCTCCGTCCCGAAGAAGGCGGCATAGCTGACCGGGAGGAAATAGGCGGCGTTCAAGACCGAACTTATCAGGAGCACGATAAGGAACGGGGTCTCCCCGGCCTCCACCGAGCCGAGCGCCAGATACCACTTGCTGATGAAGCCCGCAGCCGGTGGCACCCCGATCATGCTGAGCGAGCCGACGAAGAACGCTCCCATTGTCCAGGGCAGCCTGCGGCCGATGCCGGCCATGTCGCTGATGTTGCGCTTGCCGGACGCGCAATAGATCGAGCCGGCGCAGAAAAAGAGCGTGATCTTCGAGAATGCATGCGCCGCGATGTGGATGATCCCGCCGACCATCGCGACGGGCGACAGCAGAACCGCGCCCAGCACGATGTAGGAGAGCTGGCTGACCGTCGAATAGGCGAGCCGCGCCTTCAGGTCGTCCCGCGTCAGGGCGTAGATGGACGCCATCAGGATCGTGAACGAGACCACATAGGCCGTGGCGATGCCGAGCCCCAGCCCGCCCACCAGCCCTGCGCCGAAGACATGGAACACCACGCGCAGCACGCAGAACACACCCATCTTGACGACGGCCACCGCATGCAAGAGCGCACTAACCGGCGTCGGCGCCACCATCGCAGCCGGCAGCCAGGCGTGCATCGGCATCACCGCGGCCTTGGCGAAGCCGAAGAGATAGCAGAAATAGACGACGGTCAGCAGCGGCGCCGACGCGTCGACCCCCGCCAGCAGCCCCCCCGGCACAAAGTCGAGTGACCCCGCAATGCTGTAAGTCAACGCCAGCGCGGCCAGAAGCACGCTTTTCGACGCTCCCATCAAATAGACGAGGTATTTGCGGCTGCCCGCCCATCCCTCCTCGTCCTCATGGTGGTAGACAAGCGGATAGGTAACGAGGCTCAGCGCCTCGTAGAAGATCACCAACGTGAACAGATTGGCGGCAAAGGCGCCCCCGGCGGCGGCCGCGAGGCTGGCGGCGAAGCAGGCGAAGAACCGGGTCTGCGCATGCTCATTCAAGTGCCGCATGTAGCCGATGGAATAGATCGACGCCACGATCCACAACAGCGACGATACGGTGGCAAAGACCATGCCGAGCGCATCGACACGGAAAGCGAAGTCGATCCCCGGCAGAATCTCGAACAGGCGCAAATCGACTGTCCCGCCCGCCAGCACCGTGGGCGCCATCGAGGCGACAATTGCGAACATGGCGATCGCGGCCAACGGCGAGACGGCATCGCGAAGTTTCTCGCGTTTGTTCAGAAGGAGGACTGCCAGGGCCGCCAGAACTGGGACGGCAACGGCAAGCAGCGGCCGGATCGATATCACCGGCTATCCTTTCATCATGGTCACTTCGTCGACCTTGAGGGTGGACTTGTTCCTCGCCAGGGCGACCAAGATGCCGAGGGCAACGGCAACTTCCGCCGCAGTGATTGCTATGACGAAGATTGCAAAAATCTGCCCGCGGTAGTCGTCGTAGTAGTGCCCAAAAGCTATGAAGTTGATGTTGACCGAGTTGAGCAGCAGTTCCAGCGACATCAGCACGACCAGGATATTGCGTCTGAGCAGCACGCCCGCCGCACCGATCACGAACAGGACCACTCCGAGCACGATATACCACCAGAGCGGCACCATCACCGCGGCTCCTTCCGCGCCAGCACGATGGCGCCGATCAGGGCCGCCAGCAGGATGACGGAGGCGACTTCAAACGGCAGGAGATAGTCGGCGAAAAGCGTCGTGCTGAGTTGCCTGACCTCACCGCCGGTGCGCATTGCGACGGGCTCCGCGACCGAAAAGCGGTCGCTCCTGAGCACCAGTACAAGCATCTCGACCCCAAGCAGGACCAGCAGCACCAGAACAGGCAGGTTGCTACCCGGCAAGAACCGCTGCAACACCGCTTCGCGTACATCAATCATCATGATCACGAATAGGAACAGGACCATGATCGCGCCGACATAGACGAAAATCTGGATAACCGCGAGTAACGGCGCCTCGAGCAAGACGAAGATCGCCGATACCTGCAGGAAACACGCCATCAGCGCCAACGCGCTGTGAACAGGATTCCGCGCCAGGACCAAGGTCAGGGCCGCGACCACGGACGCCGCAGCGAACAGAAGAAAGAACCCCTGATCCATCGACGCCGCTCCTCCGACGCGAACTGTCACTCGGCGCGACAGGGCCGGACTTGAGATAGCTGTCCACTTCCGTTCACAAATTGTGCCCTAATATCCGATTTTTCTCAAGATTATCGTGGTTTAGTGCTGCGCTAAACTCACTACTCATATTTGAGAGCGAGGCGCACTTCTCGGAAAAGCCTTGCTGATCCGTGACAGGTTAGGCTCGGTTGAAGCGGGGCTTTCAGGCGGGACGGAAAGTCCCGAGCGGGAAATGGCTCTAAGCTCCGGAAGGCCGTCCTTCGGTTCCTGATTGGCCTTCTGCCTTCGCCAAACTGACCTCCAGGCGCTCGATCAGCGCCCGATAGCGCGGATGATCGCGCAGAGGATTCATATCCACGTCCTGCGCCATCCAGTGCACTTGCTGCAATCCAAGCTGCGGCACGCAGTGCTCCAGCGTATCGATCGCCTTTTCGACGGCGCCGATCGCCGCCAGGAAACACGCGACATTGTAGTGGCTGTTATAGTCCTCCGGGTCGATGGTGATCGCGCGCTCGGCCCACTGGAGGGCGCGTTCGTCCAGGCCGAGATTGTGGAGGATGTAACAACCATAGGCATAGGCTGCCCCATCGTCCGGATAGAGCTGCATGGCTTTCTCGATGCGGGTAAGCAACTCCCCTGAAAGCCTGTGGGCTTCCTCCTCGTCGCCCAGCGTCTTGCGGCAATCCCAGAGCATGCACATCGCACCATAGCTGTTGCGATCAACCTCCGCCGCCTTCTCATAGGCGGCCGCGGCCTCGGCAAACTTGCGCTCCATGCGCAGCACGTCGCCCAAGGTCCTGTGCGCCTCGTAGAGATCGGGATCGAGCGCGATTGCTCGCTGGCAGGCGGCGCCTGCGAGCTCGATTTGCTCCTTCTGGAAATGCGACATCGCGTGGGCCACGTGAGCTTCCGCCAGCGTCGAGTCCAAGGCCAGCGCGCGCTGCGCCTCGGCGCTCAAGGTGACAAGGTTTGCGCTGGGATCTCCGGATCTCAGCAACATGCCTTCAGCTAGCGCCAGCCCGGCCCGCGCCAGCGCGTATTCGGGATCGATCTCGAGCGCCCGCTGGTAGAGGCGTCGGGCGGAAAGGTGATTGCGACGGCCCAGGCGCAAGAAATGCTGCCGTCCCATGAGGTAATATTGATAGGCTTCGACGTTCTCGGTCGTGCGCTTGCCGATGGCAGCATACTCGGCCGGCATCAGCCGGATCTTCAGGGCATCGACGATGGCCCGCGCGATCTCGTCTTGGAGCGCAAATATGTCGTTGAGATCACGGTCGTAGCGCTCGGCCCACACATGATGCCCACTCATCCCGTCGATCAGCTGCGCGGTGATGCGAACGCGACTACCCGCCTTGCGTACGCTGCCTTCCAGCACATGCGAAACGCGCAATTGCCGCGCCGCTTCGCTGACGTCCATCGACTTGCCTTTGAGGGCAAAGGTCGTGTTGCGCGCGGTGACTGCCAGCGCCCCGACCTTGCTGAGGTCCGTAATGATGTCCTCGGTGATGCCGTCAGAGAAGTATTCCTGCTCTGGGTCGCCGCTCATGTTGGTGAAAGGCAGCACGGCGATCGATGGTCGGTTGCGGAACGGAAGCGCATCCTTGGCCGACGGCACGGACGAGCTGGGGAGGGATTGCTCAATGGACATGACACGGTAAGCGCGTACCGGCTCCGCAATGTTGTGAACCCGTTGCTCGCCGATATCCGTATAGACGTATTCGAGTTTGCCTTTTACTTGATCGTAAATGGCGCGCCCGATGCAAACGCCGCCAGGCTCCGCGAGCTTTTCAAGCCGTGCCGCGATGTTCACCCCGTCTCCGTATATCGTGTCGTCTTCGACGATCACGTCGCCGAGGTTTACGCCCATACGGAACGCCATACGCCGGTTTTCGGGGAGCCCGGCGTTCTCGCCGTCCAGCTCGCGCTGCAGCTCGATCGCACACTGCACGGCGTTAACCGCGCTCCCAAACTCGATAAGCAGGCTGTCCCCGGCCGAGCCGACGATGCGTCCGTGGAACCGGGCGATTTTGGGCTCGAACACCTCAGCTCGGAGCCGCCGCAGCCGTCCCAGCGTTCCCGACTCGTCGGCCGCCATCAGCCGCGAGTAACCTGCCACGTCGGCAGCCAAGATCGCCGCAAGCCTGCGTTGCTCTTCTCGCAAGGAACGGACCTCCCGCCAGTTGGAACAATCTTAGCCTAAGAAACGGCGAGAGCGAGCCCTTGTTCGGATGCCTGGAATCCGAAATTGGCGTTAAGGAAGCATATCGTAGCGAAATTCGACTGCGCGGCAGGTCGCAGAACCATACGAAATGATGCGGGAAGATTTCTGATTGAAGCCCACGAAATAATCAATGAAATCAACAACTCGAGCACATCCTCCGAGCCCACCATTGTCGTTATTTATCAATGCTTTATAGGGTGGTTCGCCACGAGGTTCGCCAATAGGTTCGCCAAGCAGCGGCTTGCGCGTGACGAGGCGTACGACTCGATCCGTCCCCTGGACGGCCAGGCGAACCTGCGATGCCTCTCGCGAATAGAGTTCGGCATGATCGATATCGTCGTGCCTCAGTACGTCCATAAGCTATCCGGTCAAGGCCTCGGCCTCCGCCAGATAAACACCGAGCGACTTCCTTAAGCCATTCGGCGGCAGAAACCGTTCCGTAACAGCCCTCATGCTTCGGGGACCTTCCGGGGAGAGCTCAGCCGCTGGCAATAGATCGGGAAGTTGTGTGCTTCCTTGCCGCTGGCCGGAAGCCAGTCGCGATAGAGGTAGAGCGCGGCGGGCTCCAGATTGTCGGTGTTGCCGACGACGCTTAGAACCGCGCAGCGTCCGCCAGGGATCTCGCCGGTCGATCTCTCCCCCGTTCGCCTCGGTCGGTTGGTCGTCTCGATACAAAGGTCACAGAATCGCCTCATGGCACAAGGAGCTGACTGCCTCGTTGGTCTAGTTGGTCTTCAATTGACCAACCCGATTCTCCGCGATCCACCGGGCTGCGAGCACCAGTGCGCCCATGCTGAAATCCTTGCCGTGGTTGGCCACCATTTCCTCCGACAGATTGGCGAGCCGTTCGAAGAATTCGTCCTTGCTCTTGTCCTCGGCGGTGGGTTCGGTCTGCATCTTTTCCTCCTGTGTCATGCGGCCTGGCTCTAGTGTTTGAACATCTGGGCGGGAAAGGTGATGATTCCGGCGGTGCCATCGACGGCACCCACCGCGAGGTGCCGTCCGTCGCCGGACCAGGCAAGCGCGGTCACTGCGCTGCCCAATGGCCTGACGAGGAGTTCGTCCCGCGCGCCGATCTGGGCGATGGTGATCCGGCCGTTGGCATAGCCGGCAGCAATCAGTCTCTTCTGCGGATGCGCGGCCACTGTCTCGACCGGAACCAGCCCGGCGCGACCAGTCTCCAGCGCGCCAGAGGTTTCTCCTTCAAGTGGCGGCGCGGCCATCGACCAACCGGCGATCCGGAAGGCGCCCGATGCAAACAGAGCGTTCTCCGGCACGCTCCAGCACACCGTACGGACCGGCGTTGGAAATCCCGTGACGATCTCAGCTCGGCCATCAGTCATGCTGACCAGAGCAAAGCCTCCGGTTTCGAGCCCGCAGGCCAGCCAGGTGCCGTCGCCGCTCCAGCGGATCGATACGGGGCGCGCTGAAAGGGAGATCTCACATAGGGGGCCAGCGTCGTTGTCTATCGGCCAGATCGACAGTCCGTTGTCCCCGCCGCAGGCAAGGCTCCTTCCGCCCGGTGAAAAGGCAAGCGAATCGGTGGATGGTATTGCATCCTGTCGCAGTCTCACCGCGTCGCCTCCGCCGCGCGACAGGAAGATATCCTGCCCGTTGCTGACGGCTGTCATGGCTGTCCGGGGGCTATGGTCGATGGCGACGGCCGGTCCGTCGATCTTGACCAGCGTCTCCCTCTCATTGCCGTCCGAAGTCAGGTACACCACTTCGCCGGCCGCCGTTCCGACGAGGAAACCGGACCCAAGGTAGTTTGCGATCGGGACGTCACCCTCTCCGAGCGCGGCGGTGGCTATCAGCGGCGCCGGCTGCCTTTCCCTTGGGCGAATCGTCGTCTGGCCGAGATCGCCGCTCACCCTGATCCGCGATTCCGGCGGCTCCTGGTCCGCGACCGCGGCTAGGGCAACCGTGCCATCAACGCCGGTGAAGGCGACAGACGAGCCATCGGCGCTGAAGCGCAGATCGGCGATCGCCGACGGGCGGCGCCAGCTTCTGGCCAGCAGGTCGAACAAGGTGAGGTTCTGTATCGCGTGCTGGTTCATGGCCACTCCCTTCGTCAGTTTCCGGTCTCCGCCAGGCTGCGGTCGACGTCGTCGATCTCACCTTCGGCGGCGGCGATGCGTTCCTCGTGCGCGGCGCATGCGTGCCTGAGCGTCGCCGCGCTCTCCTCGGCTTCATGCAAGTCCCGCACCAGTTGCGGGTTTGTGCCGTTCCTGCCGATCTCGAGCTCTAGGCGAAGCACATCCATCTCGACGCCGGCGAGCTTCTGGTTGAGCCGCTGCGCCTCGGCGGTGAGCGCGGAGACGTTGGCGACAAGATCGAGGCGGCGCGCGAGCAGCGCGTCACGCCTGGCTATTTGGCTCATCGGGTCCTCCTGTCATTTCGTCTCCGGGCGTCGGTCCGGGCGGCTTCTCGAAGGTCGACAGCAGTCTGGGCAATGTGCCGGCCTGCGACCGGAACTGCTTTTCGGCGGTCTCGATGTGGCTCTTGAGCTGATCCCAGATGTCGACGCGCATCACCGATGTCGTGTCGCCGGTGAGGCGCTCTATCTCTTCGACACGGAACTGGCGCGACAGCGAAACGCCGGAAAACACGAAGTCGCGCAGCAGGATGGCGTGGTTCTCGATGAACAGATGGATCATCGGATGGGTTTCCGCGGTGACGCCGCCGGCAGCAAGTTCGGCCCGGATGAAATCCTGAAAGTGGCTCTGGAGGCGAAATTGGCTCTCGCCCAGGAAGCGCATGACGAAGACCAAATCGCGAGGCATCAGCCTGACAAGATCGCCGGCGATGTCGTCTGGCAGTCGGGATATCGGCGATGGCAGGCCTTGGCTGTCCTTTTCGTTAGGCATGGCTCTCTCCAATGCTGAGCCGCATGGGTCGCCTCTTCAAAATAATAGAGAGAGGGTAGAATTGAATAGATGAAATCTGTTTTATAAATGCTGCGTGTGCTAAGTAAGCATTTCGCAATTGCGAATAGAGTATAAATATTACAGGCGTAATTTACATCTGTAAAATAACGTTACAGTTGGCGGATTCGTTTCCCGCCCAAGTGAACTGCGATTGGTTTCGAGCGGCCGGTATGGCTCATTTTTCAGAACTGGCACGACGCTTGCTTCGTTCATTTCCATAAGAGGCCCATCGCGTTTCGGCGCGGTGCCAAAAGAACGAAGGAACGGAGGAGACAGGTCAGGTCCGCTTCGGTACGCCCATCGCAAAAGCGGTTGGCG
This sequence comes from Mesorhizobium silamurunense, assembly GCF_014843905.1. NCBI lineage: Bacteria > Pseudomonadati > Pseudomonadota > Alphaproteobacteria > Hyphomicrobiales > Phyllobacteriaceae > Mesorhizobium > Mesorhizobium silamurunense. Next base: position 23,261 of record NZ_LPVS01000039.1, read on the forward strand.
CTGGAGCCCTGCCGACACCTCGGAACCTTTGCCGCGATCCACTCGAACAGCCCGACGCTAAGTCGCGCCTGAACGCGCAACCCTTTGTCGTGCCGTTCGCACTCTCACTGGCGGCGTTGATTGCCGTCTCACGCCCGGATCAAGGGATCCGCGGCTCAAACCTGGTGGAGGCTTATGACGATGTCGTCTTTGACGCTCAACAAGATCACCTCGCAACGCGGCATTTCCGTAGGCGAGGCGACGAAGAAGATTTCCGACCTCGGTTGGAACCCGACCTACGTCCAGGAAGCGATGACGTTTCCGACCGACTACAAGATCGCGAAGGCGCCGCGCGATCCGATGAAGCAGGTGCTGCGCTCCTATTTCCCGATGCAGGAGGAGAAGGACAACCGCGTCTATGGCGCGCTCGACGCCGCCCTTCGCGGCGACATGTTCCGCAATGTGGAGCCGCGCTGGGTGGAGTGGATGAAGCTGTTCCTCGCCATCATTCCCTTCCCGGAAATCTCCGCCGCCCGCTCGATGGCGATGGTGGCGCGACTGGCGCCGGGCGAGGACCTCAGGACCGGCTTCACCATGCAGATGGTCGATGAGTTCCGCCACTCCACTATCCAGATGAATCTGAAGAAGTGGTACATGGAGAACTACATCGACCCGGCGGGCTTCGACATCACCGAAGAAGCCTTCGGCAAATGCTACGCAACCACCATCGGCCGCCAGTTCGGCGAAGGCTTCATCACCGGCGACACGATGACGGCCGCTTGCATGTACCTGACGGTCGTCGCCGAGACGGCGTTCACCAACACGCTCTTCGTCGCAATGCCCTCCGAGGCGGCGCGCAACGGCGACTATGCGCTGCCGACCGTCTTCCTGTCGGTGCAGTCCGACGAGAGCCGGCACATCGGCAACGGCCATTCGCTGCTGATGGCGGCGCTGAAGGAGCCCGAGAACCATCTGCTGCTCGAACGCGACATGCGTTACGCGTTCTGGCAGAACCACGCCATCGTCGATGCGGCGATCGGCACCTTCATCGAGTATGGCACCACCAATCGCGACAAGTCGAAGGAATCCTACGCGGAGATGTGGCACCGCTGGATCTACGAGGACTACTATCGCACCTACATGCTGCCGCTCGAGAAATACGGCATCAAGATCCATCATGACGATGTCCAGGCTGCCTGGGAGCGCATCACGAAGAAGAACTATGTCCACAAGGTCGGCCAGTTCTTCGCGGTCGGCTGGCCGGTCAATTTCTGGCGCATCGAAGCCCAGACCGACAAGGACTTCGAGTGGTTCGAACACAAATATCCGGGTTGGTACGCCGAGTTCGGCGACTTCTGGAAGTGGTACGCCAAGCTCAGCCACAAGGGCGAGAAGGTGCTGCTGTTCAACAGCGACGTTGGCTACGTCTATCCGCACCGCTGCTGGTCCTGCCTGGTGCCTTGCCTCATCCGCGAGGACATGGTGGTCGACGAGATCGACGGGCAATTGCACACCTTCGCCCACGAACTCGACCGTTGGACCGCCGTCGAGGCCTTTGCCGATGAGTATCAGGGCCGTCCGACGCCCGCGATGGGCCGCTTCAGCGGCAAACGCGAGTGGGAGACGCTCTATGACGGCTGGGACCTCGCCGATGCCATCAAGGATCTCAACTTCGTCCGCTCCGACGGCAAGACGCTGATCCCGCAGCCGCACCTGCGCTTCGGCGCCGACGAGCAGTGGACGCTCGACGACGTGCGCGGCAACATCCTCGGCTCGCCGCTCAAGGCGCTTCGCGGCATGTCTGCGGCGGATCGGGAGAAGCATCTCGCCGAGTATCGGGCCGGCTTCACCATCACGCCGTTCAACTGACCATCCGAGCGCGGGGGCCGGGTTCCGACCCCCGCGACATTCCAGAGGAAGGCATCTCCTGTCCTGCGGACGGGCCGGAGAGGAATTGGGAGGTTATCGATGGCTGGTGCTCACACAGTGCGCCTGGAGCCGGTCGGCGTCGAGTTCGAGGTCGAAAACGGCGAAACGGTCCTGAACGCGGCATTCCGACAGGGCATCGCGCTGCCGCATGGCTGCAAGGAAGGGCAATGCTCGGCCTGCAAGTGCGTGCTGCTCGAAGGCGAAGTCGACATGCTGAAATACTCGACCTTCGCCCTCAACGACATGGAGAAGGACGGCGGACACATCCTGTTGTGCCGATCCATCGCCTATTCCGACATGCAGATCGAGCTTCTCAACTACGACGAGGAGGTCCTGGCGAAATCGATCGCGGTCAAGACGTTCAACGGCCGGATCTCGAAATTCGAGCATCTGACCCATGACATCCGCGGCATCGAGATCGAACTCGGCTCGCCGATAAAATTCTGGGCTGGGCAATATGTCGACATCACGGTCACCACGCAAAAAGGGGAGACGATTACGCGCTCGTTCTCCATGGCAAATACGCCGGACCAAACCCAAAAGCTTTCCTTCATCATCAAGAAATATCCCGAAGGAAAGTTCTCCGGAGAGCTCGATTCCGGAGGCATCCGCGTTGGAGCCGAGGTCACCGTCGTCGGACCCTATGGAACCTGCTTCCGGCGGGAAGAACGGCAGGGTCCCCTGATCCTGGTCGGCGCCGGCTCCGGCATGTCGCCGGTCTGGTCGATCCTCAACGATCACCTGAAGAGCGGCGAGAAGCGGGACGTCTATTTCTTCTACGGCGCGCGGACGCCCAGCGACCTGTTCTACCTCGACAGGATCGCCGAGCTCGCCGGCAGCCACCCGGAGATGAACTTCATCCCGGTGCTTTCGCACGTCAACGGCGAGGCGTGGGACGGCGAGCGCGGCTTCGTTCACCAGAGCGTCGATGCCAAGCTCAAGCAATTGGCGGTCGACGGGCAGGGCGACGTCTACGCCTGCGGTCCGCCGCCCATGATCGATGCGCTGCAGCCGGTTCTGTTCATGAACGGGTTCGAGACCGAACGCATCTTCTTCGACCGGTTCACCACGTCGTCCAGCGCCACCCCTGCCCATTGAGACGGGCCGGAGCCAGCGACACCAAACCAACTGCAACAAGGGAGTGAAGACAATGGTAGCAACGTCGAGTTCAGTCGGATCGGGAGCCGCGGGAGCCGCGATCTTCGCCGATTCGGACAGCCGCAAATATCGGTACTTCGAGCCGAAAGGCCAGCGCGCCACCCACTACGAGGATGTCACGGTTGACGTGCAGCCCGACCCCGAACGCTACCTGATCCAGGACTGGATCATCTCTTTCTCGAACGGCAAGGGCGCCTACGTCAAGGACAACACGGCTGCCAAGAGCTCGAACTGGCATGCCTTCCGGGCTCCCGATCAGGAATGGGAGCGCACCCACTACCAGCGCCAGTCGAAGATCGAGACGATGGTGCAGAGCGTCATCGCCAATGCCCGCCGCGCCGGCGCGCCGAAGACCTTCGACAAGGTCTGGTCGAAGCTGCTGCAGGCGCATCTCGGAGCATGGAAGCATGCCGAGTTCGGCCTGGGCACTTCGCTCATGCAGGCGCAGCGCTACGGCTACACGCAGATGATCAACAATGCCACGCTGACCAATTCCTCCTACAAGCTCCGGCTGGCCCAGGACATTACCCTCTATCTCGCCGAGATCGGCATGGACATCACCGGTTGGGACGACGAGCTCGGCAAAAAGCATTGGCTCGAGGACGGCGTGTGGCAGGGCACCCGCGAGGCGATCGAGACGATCATGGGCACGGCCGACTATCTGGAACAGTACTTCGCCATCAACATCGTCTTCGAGCCGCTGGTTGGCGAACTGTTCCGCTCCGGCTTCCTGATGCAGGCGGCGGCGGCCAACCACGACTTCATCACGCCGCCGGTGATTTCGGCGGCCGAAGCCGACTACGAGCGCAACCTCGCCAACACCATCGACCTGATCTACCTGCTCGCCAACGACGAGAAGCACGGAGCGGCCAACAGGAAGCTCTTCCAGGGCTGGGTGAGGAAGCACCGCGCGCTTGCCGACAAGGCAGCCATCGGCCTGCAGCCGATCTGGTCGATGCCGCATTCCAAGCCGATTTCGTTCACCGACGTTCGCGCCCAGTCCGAGGAACGGATTGGCCAGATCCTCGGCGAACTCGGCCTCAAGCGCTGAACAAGGGAGAAGACATCATGTCAGTAGCAGCACGCGACGCCTCGCAATCCAACATCTTCAAGTCGATGAAGGACATCACTTTCGAGCAGACGATTTCACACCAGTGCGGCGTCACCATGAACGACTCGGTCGAGGCGCGCGCCATCGCCGAGTTCATGGGCAAGAAGCCGGGGGTCATCGTCACCTACCAGCCGGCCATGATCCGCATCGACGGCGACGGCAAGCTGATCTTCAAGATGGACGAGATCAGCGAATATCTCGGCCGCGAGATGACCGCCGAGATCTTCGAGGTCAACACCTCCACCCACTACGGCCGCATGGTGCGCATCGACGACAACACCGTGATCCTGTTCGGGAACATGGACGAGGTCTTCGAATACATCTGAGCAAGCTCAAGGACCCGGCACGCCGCCCGGAAGCGGCGCGCCGGCACCCTCAATACGACGCCCCACCAACACGACGATTGCGGAGGCAAGAATGTACAGGACACCCGACGGCAAGGATATCTTCGTGGTCGATGGCCACACCCATTTCTGGGACGGCAGCCCGGAGAACCAGAGGAACATCCACGGCAAGCAGTTCATCGACTGCTTCTATGCCTATCACACGAACCTGAGCCCGAAGGAGCAGCTGTGGCCGAAGGGCAAGTTCGAGAAATACAGCGCCGACGATCTTTATCGCGACCTGTTCATCGACGGCCCGGACGATGTCGCGATCGTCCAGTCCACCTACCTGAAGGACTTCTACAAGGACGGCTTCAACACGATCGAGCGCAACGCCGAGGTCGCCAAACGCTACCCTGAGCGGTTCATCGTCAACGGGTCCTTCGATCCGCGCGATGGCGAGAAGGCGCTGGAATACATCCACTTCATGAAGGAGACCTACGACGTCAAGGGCGTGAAGATGTATACGGCCGAGTGGAACGGCGCCTCCAAGGGCTGGAAGCTCACCGATCCCGATGCCTACAAGTGCTTCGAACTCTGCGAAAAGCTCGGCATCAGGAACATCCATGTCCACAAGGGCCCGACGATCATCCCGCTCAGCAAGGACGCGTTCGACGTTCACGATGTCGACCACGCGGCGACGGATTTCCAAGGCCTCAACTGGATCATCGAGCATTGCGGCTTGCCGCGCCTCGACGATTTCTGCTGGATCGCGACGCAGGAGACCAATGTCTATGGCGGCCTGGCGGTGGCGCTTCCCTTCATTCACTTGCGCCCGCGCTATTTCGGCGAAGTCATCGCCGAACTGCTGTTCTGGCTCGGGCCGGAGAAGCTCCTGTTCGGTTCCGACTACGCGATCTGGACGCCGCGCTGGCTCGTCGAGAAATTCTGGGCCTACCAGATCCCGCAGGACATCGCTGCAGAACGCGGTGTGCAGCTGACCGACGAGATCAAGGAGAAGATCCTCGGCCTGAATGCCGCGCGCCTCTACAACATCGACATCGATGCCAAGAAGAAGGCGCTCGCAAGCTCGCCCTTCAGCATCGCGGCGGAGTAGGGGCCATGGCCACCGCCAGCGTTTCCGGCAGCCGCGAGAAGGAGCTCTGGCGGCGCCTTGGTGAGGTCAACGACCCGGAACTCGACGAAGCGATCACAGAGATGGGCTTCGTCGAGCGGGCCGAGGTGATGGGCGATGGCAGCGTGGAGGTCGACTTCCGCCTGCCGACCTACTGGTGCTCACCCAACTTTGCCTTCCTCATGCTCGACGGTGTCCGCAAGGGGCTCGACCGGCTCTCCTGGGCGCCCGCCTACCGCGTGAAACTGCACGACCACATGTTCGCCGAAGAGGTCAATCGCGGCATCGAGGCGGGCAGGACGTTCGGCGACATCTTCGCCGAGCTTGCCGGGGACAAGGATATCGCCGCCTTACGCGAAACCTTCAGCATGAAGGCCTTCAAGCGACGTCAGGAGGCGGTCTTGCGCGGCCTGCGGGAGCACGGCCTCACGGATCGCGAAATCCTCGGCATGGACCTGGCGGCCTATGATGCCGCCAGGTTCGAGCCGGGCGAGGCGGCCGCACAGAAGCCGCGATACCGCGCGGCTCTGCTCGAGCGGTTTCCCGACCGCCGCGCAGGCGATCCCGTCTTCGTGACCTGGGAGGGACGGCAAATCCCGCCTGCCGCGCTCAGTGCCCATCTCGCCGAGCTGCGCGGCGTGCGCGCCAACATGGAGTTCAACGGCGCGCTGTGCCGTGGGCTGAAGCAGACAAGATACAAGGAACTGTGTGTGGTCGACGGCGAACCGACGCTGGTCGACTTCATCATGGACCGCGTGCCGGCGCGAAACGCGCCGGCCGTCTAGCAGCGTCGAAAGCAACGGCCTCCCTCGCACGAGGCCCCCAACCAACAAGCCGCCCGTAAGGCGGAAGGAGGAGTCATGCCTAAAATAATGCTTCACAATTCGCAGGCGCGCCGGGCCCTTGCCCGTGGTGTCTTCAGGCTGGCGGCGGCCGTCGAACCGACGCTCGGCCCCAAAGGCATGAACGCCATGATCGACCGGCCGATCGGAACGCCGATGGTGACCCGCGATGGCGTCAGCATCGCCTCCGAGATCGAACTGCATGACCGTTTCGAGAACATGGGGGCGCAGGTCGTCCGCGAAGTGTCGATGCAGACCAATGAGGTCGCCGGCGACGGCACGACGACCGCCATCGTGCTCGCCAACGCACTGATCCAGGGCGGCATCGAGGCGAATGAGCGCGGCGCCAAATCGGTCGATCTCTGCAAGGGCATCGATCGCGCGGTGGCGGCGGTGGTGGCCGCCCTCAAGGCTTCGGCCAAGCCCGCCAAGGGCAACGGCATCCTCGCCTCGGTCGCCAACATCGCCGCGACCGACGCCAGGCTTGGCGCGCTGGTGGCGGAAGCACACGAGCGCGTCGGCGCGGAAGGCGTCATCACCACCGACTTCAGCGTCACCACCGAGACCACGCTTGACGTGGTCGAGGGCATGTCGTTCGACCGTGGCTACCTCTCGCACCACATGGTCACCGACCAGGAGAAGATGGAGGCCGTGCTCGAGCGGCCCTTCATCCTGATGACCGACCTCAAGATCAAGGAGCCCAAGGCGCTCGAGACCGCCCGCCGCATCGCCGACGAGGCCGGGCGGCCGCTGCTGATCGTATCCGAGGAAGTGTCGCCGGAAGTGGTGGTGACGCTGCTCGGCAAGCAGGAACCCGGAAAATACCTCATCGTCCATCCGCCGGAATACGGCCATTGGCGCAAGGCGATGATGGAGGATCTGGCGATCATCACCGGCGGTAAGGTGATCGCCCGCGATCTCGGCGGCCGGCTGGAGGACATCACGGCCGAGGATCTCGGGACGGCCGAGCGGGTGAGGACCAGCGCGTCCTACACCTCGATCATTCGGGGCGGCGGCGACCATGCCGCGATCGCGTCGCGCCGCGCCCAGGTGCAGCGGCAGTATGAGGCCGCGCCGCCCAACATCGAGCAGGACAAGCTGCGCGAGCGCCTGGCCAAGCTTTCCGGCGGCACTGCCATTCTCTACGCCGGCGGCGTCACGCCGGTCGAGCAGAAGCGGACCATCCAGCTGATCGAGGATTCGCTGAATGCTGTGCGCGCCGCTTCCGAGGAGGGTGTGGTCGCCGGCGGCGGCTCGGCGCTGGCCCAGATCGCGCCGCTGCTCGACAAGGTGGCGGCCGAGGCGGAGGGCGACATCGCCGAAGGCGTGCGCCTGGTGCGCTCGGTGTTGTCGCGGCCGCTGTGGCGCATCGCCGCCAACGCAGGCGCGGATCCCGAAACGGTGGTGGCCGAGGTGACTCGCGTCAATGGCGGCCACGGCTACAACGCGTCGGCCGGCAGCTACCAGAACATGTTCGAGGCGGGGATCATCGACCCGGTCCGTGTGACCTACACCGCGCTCGCTAACGCCGCCTCCGTGGCGACGCTGATCCTGACCACCGAAACATTGATCGGCGATCTCGCCGAGGACGAGGACCCGACCGCCGGCCCGGCTCGCGGCGGCGGTTCGGAAAAGCTTGGCCGCGCCTGACACGGCATTCCACCAGATATTTCGAAAGGACACGACGATGAAAGCCGCCAGACTCTACGAATACGACCCGCACATGAACGTGAAGCTCAAGATGGAGGAGGTCGCCGCGCCGACGATCACGGCCCCGGACGAGGTGATCGTGCGGGTCGGCGCCGCCGGACTGTGCCGCACCGACCTCCACATCATCGAAGGCGTGTGGAAACCGACGATGGACCCCAACGGCAGCCTTCTGCCTTACATCATGGGCCACGAGAATGCCGGCTGGGTCGAGGAGGTCGGCAGCGGCGTCCGGTCAGTCAAGCGCGGCGACGCCGTGATCTGCCATCCGTTCCGCTCCTGCGGCATATGCCTCAACTGCCGGCATGGCGAGGACATGTATTGCGATAATGGCCAGTTCCCCGGCCTCGGCATGGACGGCGGCTTCGCCGAATATTTCATCACCAGCGAGCGCTCGCTGATCAAGCTCAACGCCAATGTCACGCCGATCGAGGTGGCGCCGCTGGCCGATGCCGGCATCACCGCCTATCGCGCCGCCAAACGGGCAGCGAAGCTGTTGCGGCCGGGCAGCTACTGCGTGCTGCTCGGCATCGGCGGGCTTGGCCACATCGCGCTGCAGTCGCTGCACGCGATTTCGGGCTGCCGCATCATCGCCGTCGATCGCGAGCCGGCCGCGCGCGTGCTGGCCAAGGACCTCGTCGCCGATTTCGTCCTCGACGGCGGGCCGAATGTTGTCGAGGAGGTCAAGCAGATCACCGGCGGCGGCGCCCATGTCGTCATCGATTTCGTCGGCGAGCTCGGCGTCGAGAACATCTGCTGGAAGATGGTGCGCAAGGGCGGCCAGCTGTTCGTCGTCGGGTATGGCGGCGCGGTCAACGTGCCGACCGCGCATCTGGTCATCGAGGAAATCAACATCGGCGGCAGCCTGGTCGGCAATTTCACCGAGCTCGTCGAGCTGATGGAGCTCAACGCCGACGGCAAGGTGAAGATGCACTACACCGAATACAACCTCGCCAGCATCAATACCGCGCTCGACGACTTCAAGAACCGGCGCTTCACCGGCCGCGGCGTCATCGTGCCCTGAAACATTTGGACCGAACTTCGCGGACGAGTGCGGCGTCCGGTCCTCCCCATCATCCTTAGGGAGAAGAAAATGAACAAATACATCTGTGAATTCGTTGGCACCTTCGCGCTGGTCTTCTTCGGCTGCGCGACGGTCTTGTTCATGCGCTCAGAGGTCGGCCTGCTCGGCGTCGCCATGGCCTTCGGCCTGTCGGTGGTGGCGATGGCCTATTCGATCGGGCCGATTTCCGGCGCGCATCTCAATCCGGCGGTGAGCCTCGGCGTCTTCGTTTCCGGCCGGATGAAATCCAACGACCTTATCGGCTATGTCGTCGCGCAATGCGTGGGGGCGATCGTCGCATCGGCGGTGCTCTACGTGATCGTGGAAGGCAAGGGTGGCGGCTATGACGTGGCCGCGAATGGTTTTGCCCAGAACGGTTGGTCGGCCTATTCGGTGACTTCTGCGTTCCTGTTCGAAGCGGTCGCCACATTCCTCTTTCTGCTTGTTATTCTGCGTGCCACCGCCGAAGACGGCGCGGGTGCCCTGGCCGGCCTGGCGATCGGATTGACGTTAGTGATGATCCATCTCGCCGGCATTGCCGTGTCCGGATCGTCGGTCAATCCGGCGCGCTCACTAGGCCCCGCCCTGTTTGCCGGTGGGACCGCGCTGTCACAGCTCTGGCTCTATATCGTGGCGCCTTGCCTCGGCGCTGCGGCAGCCGGACTGGCGCTGCGTGTTGGTGTCGTCGGCGTCGGCGAAACGGCACCGCAGCCGGCCTGATCGGCTGCCCGCCCTTCTGTCGGCTGAGATTCCCCCGACCCATGGCGCGAATGCCATGGGTTTCCTTTTTGCCGCGTGTCAGACGAAGCCGCGTCGGATGCCGTATTGCTCGAGCTTGCGGTAAAGTGTTGGCCGCGAGATGCCGAGCCTCTGCGCGACGCGGCTGAGATTGCCGCCTTCGGCGGCCAGCGCGTTTTTCAACGCCTGGCGCTCCGCCTCGGCCAGCGTGCCTTCAGGCACCTCCGGTGAGACGACCGCACCGTCACTCGGCTTCGCGCTCTGTCCGGAATCAGGAGCGGTGATTTCCTCGGGAAGATCGTGACGACCGATATCCCGGCCGCGCGCCAACACATGCAGACGTCCGACAAGGTTCTTCAGCTCGCGCACATTGCCCGGCCAACGATAGGCCAGCAGCGCCGCGAGCGCCTCCTGCGAGAATTCGAGCGGCTCCTCGCCTGAGGCTGAGGCGATCTTCCGGTTGAAATGTTCGACCAGCAAAAGCACATCCTCGCCGCGCTCACGCAGCGGCGGCACTGTGATCGAGACCGCGCCGATCCGATAGTAGAGGTCGCGGCGGAAGCGGCCCGCGGCAACTTCCTGCTTGAGGTCGCGATTGGTCGAGGCCACAAGCCGGACATCCACCGGCCGGCCCCGGCTGTCGCCGATGCGGTGGACCACGCGCTCCTCCAGGACACGCAGCAGAAACGGCTGGATCTCGAGCGGCATTTCGCCGATCTCGTCGAGGCTGAGCACGCCACCATTGGCAAGCTCGAAAACACCCGGCTTGCCGTCGCGCGAGGCGCCGGTAAAGGCGCCGGCGACATGGCCGAACAGCTCGCTGCCAAACAGATCCCTGGTGATTGCACCGCAATTCATCGCGATGAACGGATCGTTTGGCGTTCTTCGGTTGCCGGCATGGACAAGCCGCGCAAACAACTCCTTACCAACGCCCGTCTCACCTTCGACCAGCAGCGAGGCGACGCTGTTCGAGCGGGCGACGCGACAGGCGACGTCGACGGCGGCGAGCAGGGCCTCGCTTTCGCCGACGATGATGGCGGCGGCATCTTGAAGGTGCTTGTCCGCTTCCCGATGGACCACCGTCACGCCGGAGGCCGCCGGCGCCGAGGGGAACACCAGTGCCGCACCGCGCAGATCGCCGTCGAGCTTGAGCGGCGTGATGTGGCAGGAGCGCAGATGGGCCGGCAGCGCCCTGGCGATATCGGCTTCGGAACCTGACGACGGAAGGTTCATCAGCCAGCGGCCGCGGCCCGCTTCCGCCGGGCCATCGGCCATTTCGGAGGCTTCGCCGTCGGGCACGTTGTTGCGGAAGATGGCGCGGCCCCGACGATCCAGGATCACCAGCCCGTCTTTCCGACGGTAACTGGGAGCAGAGGAAATGAAAGCTTCGAGCAGACGTGTGCGTTGCTCCTCCTGCTGCTCGGCCAGCGCCTTTTCGATCTCCCGGGCCGTGGCGGCGACAAGGGCGGTGTTGTGCGGCCTGAAGATCGGCGAATAGCCCGAGAGGTCGACGACCCCGATGATCTTGCCATCGAGAGGATCGCGGATCGGGGCGCCGGCGCAGGTCCAGGATTTGATGCCGGCACAGAAATGCTCGGCAGCATGGACGAAGGTCGGTTCCCCGGTCCAAAGTGCTGTGCCTATGCCATTGGTTCCGACGGCGCCCTCGTTCCATTTGCCGCCGATGGCGAGGTGGATATCCATGCCATCATGCAACGTCTTTTTGTCGCCGATGGCGTCGATCAGCACGCCGTCGCTGTCGGCCAGAACCAGCATCGCGCCTGTTCCCTCCAGCAACTGGCCGATGGAGGCGAAAGACCGGCGCGCAGCGGCGAGCAGTTCGGCATTGGTCCGGGTCAGAAATTCGATCTCGTCGCGATCGCCGTTCAGCGGCGCTTCATGCCCTTGCGCGTTGATGCCGCCGGTTGCGCTGCGATACCAGGACTCGTGGATGAGGGAGCGAACGTGGCTTGGGTTGATTGCATCGCGGGCACATTTGGGTTCGTCCGCCAGAAAATCTTCCCAGGCGCGCATGGTGGCGCGCTCGTCATAGTCGATGTTGCCCAGAACCATCTGCCTGCTGGCTAACGGCGCCCGCGCCGGAAGAGCATCGACCTTCATCTGATTGGGACCCGGATCGCGTTTCATTCAGTCATCACTAAACCTTTGGGGTATGCCATGGCTGTATGCTGTTGCGGATTGGACGTGTTGAAGCCGGTCCAATCGCCTGCCGGTCAGTTAATGCCGAGTTTCGCGCCGATGTCGCCGGCAAGCTGTTCTTCGGAGTAGGTGGCGGTGACGCGGGATCCATCCATGTCGGCAAGTTTCGCGGCGACAGTTTCATCGACCGGCGCGAAGTAGCCGTTCTGCTTGGTCGCCAGCACGAAAATCTGTTCTCCGCCGCGATTGCGGATATCGCCGATGTGATGAAGTTGGCGCCCTGTATCCTGATCCTTGGAAATCACGCGGCCGTTGATGGTGACCTGAATGGACGGTTTAGCTTCGGCCACTGTCGCAGTACCGCCGCCAACATGGATGATCAGACCCTCCGCCTTCGGTTGCTGGCGAGGCATCCTCGAAGCCGAATAGCCGCCGCCGCTGATCTGGTCGGCAAGGCGAACGATGGTGGAGCGGTTCTGCTCGATCAGTCGTTTGACCTGTACGTCCTCGCGCCGCGGGCCATCGCGCTTGGAGATGATCTCGACCATGAATCCTCCCAGATTCGTTGGCTTGGCAGTGCCGTCGCAACGGCTCATTCTTCTTCTTTGCAGCGAACCTTACACTGCCATAACTAGCTCCGCCATTCACATTAGATAGCGCCGAAACTCGTGCCGTTGGTAGCAGGTGGCTGCTACACGAGATTGCATGCAGTGCCCTTGGGTGCGACATGGCCGCAGATGAAGGCTTCGATCATGGCATGTGCGCTCCGCTCATTATCCTATTGAACGGAAGCGGCGGTCGCCGGCCGGTTTCAATCTTCATACTCCCCTCCATTCGAGATCCAGCCTTTGGCCAGGAAATCGGCGCGCGGAGGGCAAAAGATGTCGAGTAGGATATGGTAGCCTTCAAGAAGGGCAAATACGTCTACTATCACTGCACCGGACATCGACAAGGTCGTGGCGGCTATGCCGATTGTCGCCGTAAATATGTCAGAGAAGAAGTGCTCAACGACACGTTCGGCACGCTCCTCGACCAACTCCATTTCGACGAAGAGGTGCTGGACTGGCTCAAGACCGCGCTCAAAGCCAGGCATGCAACGAGCAAGCGATCCATCGTTGCCAAACCGAGTACAAACGCCTCGAAGACCGTCTGCAAGCCATCTATCTGGACAAGCTCGACGGCCGCTTCGACAACGTCTTCTATGACCGCATGTCGGCACAGTGGCGAACGGAGCAGGCGCGCCTATTACGCGAGATCGAGCGCCATGGTCAGGCGGAAGACATGGATGACGGCATTCGCCTGCTGGAGCTGGCACGCGACGCTCGTCGCCTGTTCATAAAACAGCCTGCTCACGAGAAAAAACGTCTTTTGAATCTTGTACATCGAACTGCGAGTGGAACCGAGGTGAGATTCGTGCGGCTTTCAGGCAGCCGTTTGATTTGCGGAAACCGTGGCGACAGCTGCAATCGAGGAGGCGCGTCAAGGGAAGTTATCCGCAGGGCATCCAGTTTGGCTGGGCAACCTATGCCGGTCACCGTTTCGCCCGCGAGTTGGACGAACCCGATATCGGCGATGCGTTGCCTTTTCGGCGGGAGGTGACCGCGCTGGCGGTCGATTAGACGCCGTGTTCATCCGACCGCTGTAGCCGGATGGTCGTCAATTCCGGGTCCGGACGGACATGGTGGCAGCACGGATTATGCGAAGGTTTTTAGCGTGAACCTGCATTATAAGGAGCACGCAGTGTGACCTCCCGGCGACCGGTCGCGTTGACCCCAAGGGAAATCTCAGCAGCCTTGCCAATCTGCACGGCATGTTGCGTGAGTAGCCTCAATGCCTCGGACGCATCCTCCTCGGTCAATTTGCTTTTTGCTCCTCGCAGCCCCTGTCCGCGCCTAAACTCCCCGGGGCTGCAGCCGAAGCGGGCTCTGAATTTGTTGTAGAAGACTGCCGGGTTACCGAAACTGTTTCGCTCCATGATCATGCTGATCGTATGATCGGTAATGCGAAGTTCGTGCGCGGCGGCGTCCAGGCGCTGGTTCAGGCAATAGTCGCGATAGCCTATTCCCAAATGACGTTTGAACAGGCGTGAAAGATGGCTCAGCGTCAGACCTTCCGCATCCGCGATCTCGCTCAAGGTCTGGTTGTCGTCCTGTCCTCCGACCGCGTCCATGATCTTTAGGATGCGGTTGCGGCTGGCGGAGCGGAGGGGAGCCTCACCCCCCTCAGATTCCTGGTATGGGATCGCGCGGTAGATGAAGCAGGCAAGGAGATTGGCGGTGGTGTCTCGCACCATCATCTCCTCGAGATGCCCGGTCTGATCGAGGACCAGCCGCGCCATCAGCGCCTTCATGGGGGCGATCCTGTTCATGAAAGAACGGCCGTGCAGGAAGGTGCGGCACAGATAGTGCCGGGACGAAAAACCGGGCAGCCCCAGCCGCTCGAAGTATGCGCCGTCGAGATGCACGCCGCAGATCAGCGCATCGGGCGAGACCGACGTGGAATTGTGCGGCACGTCCGAATTGATGATAATCACGTCGTCCGGGTTCATCTCGCAGAGCTGTCCGTCAACCACAAGTCGAAACCTGCCTCGCAGCACAAGAAGTATCTCCATTTCGCGGTGCCAGTGATAGGGAACGTCGATGGCGCCGTGGACGAATGCCCAAAAATGCCGTGTCGCCGTGGGCGCATGGTTTTCAAAGCCGGCATCCTGTTTGCCGCGCAGCTCACCGGGGCTCAAATAGGCGATGTTCATCTCTCTTCCTCCGTGAAGGCGTCATGCAGTAAGCATCAAAAACTGTCGTACTTCCAGTACAAGTTTCGCGGCTAGATTTGCGGCCCCCCAAGTGTCATCAAATTGTCGTCCTGGAAGAGACCGGACGCCCAGGCGCTGCCCGGCAATTCGCGGGCGGCGAACCGATGGCGCGTGGCAAAGCGGATGAAATGTGCATGAGCTGGAATGTTTCCGATAGGCAGTTGGCTGCCCTCGTCGCGGAAATGACCGTCGAGGAGAAAGCTGCTGCGGTCAGTGGTCATGGATTGTGGCGCACTGCGACCAACTATCGCCTCAACATTCCCGAATTGCTGATGACGGACGGCACCTACGGGGTCCGTTATTCGATCGATCAGATCGACGGCATGCAGGATGGCGACGGGCAACTCGCAGCGTTCCTCGGCGTCGTCAATACGGATCTTTCGACGGGCGTCGAAAGCGCGTTCGGCTCCACTCGTCCGGCAACCTGCTTTCCGAACGGTTCCTCGCTGGCCTGCTCGTGGGACGTTGATCTGGCCTATGAGCTCGGCGAGGCGCTGGCTGCCGAATGCCAGGCTTTCGGCGTCAACATCCTGCTCGGCCCCGGCATCAACATCCGTCGCACACCGCTCGCCGGCCGGAGTTATGAATATTATTCCGAAGACCCCGTGCTTAGCGGGGAGGTTGCCGCGGCCGTTATCAACGGTCTGCAGCAAAACGGCGTCGGCGCTTCGCTGAAACACTTCGCCTGCAACAACTCCGAAGTCCAGCGCACGACGATGAGCTCCGTCGTCGAGGAACGCGCCTTGCGCGAGATCTATCTCGCGGGCTTCGAGCGGGCCATCCGCAAGGGCAACCCCTGGACGGTGATGAGCTCCTACAACCGGCTGAACGACATCCAGGCAGCGGAAAATCATTGGCTATTGACCGAGGTGCTGCGCGACGAATGGGGCTACGACGGTGTTGTCGTTTCCGATTGGCATGGGATCAAGAACCGTCCCGCGTCGATGAATGCCGGCAACGATCTCGACATGCCGGAAAGCGGCGCGCGCAAGCAGGAATTGATCGACGCGGTCAAGGACGGCCGGGTGCAGATGGACGCGCTCGACCAGTCTTGCCTGCGCATCCTCAAGCTTGTCCGCACGGCGCGCAACGCCATCCGGCCGAATGCCGAGGCCGAGTTCAAGAAGCATCACGCGCTCTCGCGGCGCATGGCGGCGGAATCGATCGTGCTCCTGAAAAACGAGAAGGCGATCCTGCCCCTCGACGCAGCGAAGTTTGGCAAAATCGCTGTCGTCGGCGCGGCCGCCGTCGAGCCGGTCATCCAGGGTTCCGGTTGTGCGACGACACGTCCAACCGAAATGGATATTCCGCTGGACAAAATCCGCGAGCTTGCTCCCGGCGCCGCGGTCAACTTCCATGCCGTGGCCGATTTCGAAGCCGGCAGCGTGTCCGAACAATCGGCTCTTGCGGCAGTCGATGCGGCCGATGTGGTGCTGTTCTTTGGCAATACCGAGGTCGGCTACGACGGCGAGGGCTCCGATCGTACTCATCTCAATCTTCACGCCAGCCAGGATGAGCTGATCGAGCGTCTCGGCAAGCGTAGCGGCAAGCTCGTTGTCATCCTGTCCACTCCGGATGCCGTGGCCATGCCGTGGATCGAAAGCGTTCGGGCTGTCATTGCCGCCTTCTTCGGCGGGCAGGGCGTGGGCATGGCCATCGCCGATGTCCTGTTCGGCAAACAGAACCCCTGCGGTAAGCTGACCGTGACATTCCCGGTCCAGATGGAGGATATCCCCGGCTATCTCACCTATCCGGGTGAGAACGGCCGTCATGTCTACAGCGAGGGCATCTATGTCGGCTATCGCCACTATGACAAGCGCAAGCTCGCCCCGCTGTTTCCATTCGGCTACGGGCTCAGCTATTCAACCTTCAGCTATTCCAACATCTCCACCAGCACCGACCGCATCGAAGCTTCGGGCACGATCCGCGTATCGTTCGACGTCACGAACACAGGCAGCGTCGCCGGCAAGGAAATCGCCCAGGTCTATGCGCGGCCGCACGGTCCCCGCCTGATCCGGCCGATCCGCGAGCTCAAGGGCTTTGCGAAGGTCGAGCTGCAGCCTGGCGAGACCAAGCGCGTCGAAGTGACGATAGACAGCCGGGACCTGCGCTACTACGACCCTGCCTACCGGCAATGGCTCCTCGATGCGGGCCAGATAAGCTTCGAGGTCGGAGCATCCTCGCGCGACATCCGTCTCGAGAAGACGGTCATGGTGGACGCGCCGGCACTCCCGTCCACGATCCTCGACGTGGAGAGCCAGCCTTTCCTGGTGCTGGAGCAGGACTTCGCCCGTCGCCGCTTCCACGACTTCCTCAAAGCCCAACTCGATCTCGACGACGAGGAGGCCGAGAAGATGATGGAGTACTGCGCCAGCTCCTTCCTGGGGATCTACAAGACCGTGTCCTGGGTGGCCGGCGAAAAGATCTCCAAAGCCACGATGGCGGCATTTCTCGACAGTCTCAACAAGGAGATCGGCGAGACAGTCAGCAAGGCAGCATGACGTGATGACGGCGCCGTTCGACGCTGACCGAACACGGCGACCCGATCACCCGGGATGTTCCGGGTCTTGAGATCAACCAAAGCATCAGGGGAACTGAGATGAATTTGCGACGCTTTACTTCCACGATATCCGTACTCGGCCTTCTCGCCGGTTCCAATACCGCGCTCGCGCAAACCGTCGATGTGCAGCATTACTGGACGAGCTCCAGCGAATCCAAAGCGATGAATACGGTGGCCGACGCCTTCAAGTCTAAGGGGGGCAAGTGGATCGACAGCCCGTCCGCCGATTTCGACGCCGCGCTTGCGGCCGCCACCAGCCGCATTGCCGGTGGTGAACCTCCCTCCGCCATCCTGATGACGCCGAATTCGGCCTTGCGCGACCTTGCGGGTTCCGGCCAGCTTCGCGATTTCGACGACCTGGCTGCGGAAGGAGGCTGGCAGAAGGTGATGTCGCCGCTCGTGTGGAGCAAGCTGAACGTAGGTGACCACCTCGTTGCCCTGCCTGTAGGCATCCATGCGCAGAACTGGGTCTGGTATTCCAAACCCCTTCTGGAAGAACTGAAGATCGAGGAACCCAAGACCTTCGAAGAGCTCTTCGCGGCCGCGGACAAGATCAAGGCGTCTGGCCGCATCGGCATAGCGATTGGCGGCGAGCCCTGGCAGGAGGTCGGCATCCTTTTCAGCTCGATCCTTGCTCTGGGCGGTCCGGACTACTGGAACGAGCTGATCGTGAAGCGCTCCCCGCAAGCGCTCAAGTCGCCTGTCCTGCCGCAGGCCTTCGACATCTTCCGCAAGGTATCGACCTATGCGGACCCTGCCAGCCCGGGTCGTTCATGGAACGACACCACCAACCTGGTCGTCACCGGCAAGGCCGGCTTCCAGTTTATGGGTGATTGGGCGCGCGGTGAGTTCCTTGCCGCCGGCAAGGTCGCCGGCAAGGATTTCGGCTGTTTCCTCACTCCCGGCGAAAAGCCGAGCTACGCGATCCTGATCGACGTCTTTGCCTTCCCCGTGAACAAGGATGACGACCGGATCAAGGGCCAGACCCTGCTGGCCCAGTCGGTCATGGACCCCGCCGTCGAGGAGCAGATTGCCGAGGTCAAGGGATCGGTGCCCTCCCGCACGGATGTCGATACGTCCAAGCTTGACGTCTGCGCGCAGCTCGGCGCCAAGACGCTCGCCACGCCGGGCGCCGCGGTGCAGGCGGCCTATGATGCGCTGGCAGGCGACTTGAATGGACAGGTGACCGATCTTGCCACCCAGTTCTGGACCGACAAATCCATGACGACGGAAGCCGCGGTCGAGAGCTTCTCGAAGATACTGCAGAGTGAATGAGCGCCGAGCCGGGCCGCGGTTTCGCGGCCCGGCTTGCTGCTGTTGTTGAGGAACCACCAATGCGCGGAAGCCAGGATGGCCAAACAGGAAAGGAGTTTCATGAACGCCACCTCGCCATCGATACGCGACCTGGAGGGAGAATGAAGACCTGGCTGCATAGGCAGACCTTCAATCCGGATATCACGGTTGCCGTGTTCTTCGGCGTCGTCGCGATCTTCTTCTACGGGTCGATCCTTTGGACCGGCTACATGTCGCTGACGCGCTCGACGCTGATACCCAGCTACGAGGTGATCGGCTTCGATCAGTACGTCAAGCTGTTCACCAATTATCGCTGGCTCGTGTCGTGCCTGAACATGGTGATCTTCGGCGTGCTATTCATCGTCGGGACCCTCAGCTTCGGCACGATACTGGCCATCTTCGCGGATCGTCGCATTCAGGCTGAATCGCTGTTTCGGACCATCTTTCTCTATCCGCTCGCGGTTTCGCTGATCGTCACCGGGCTTTCCTGGCGATGGGTGCTCGATCCGGTGAACGGCCTGCAAGGCCTCATGCGAAACGCAGGATGGGAAAGCTTCACCTTCGATTGGCTGACCAATCCCGACCGCGCCATCTATACGCTCGTCATCGCCAGCATCTGGCATTCGTCAGGCCTAGTGATGGTGATCGTCCTGGCCGGTTTGCGCGGCGTCGACAATGACCTCTGGAAGGCGATCCGCATGGAGGGCATTCCGCTCTGGCGCGCCTATCTGCAGGTGATTTTTCCCGGAATGCGGCCGGTGATTGCTTCCTGCGTCGTGCTGCTGATGTCCGAGGTGATCCGGGGTTACGATCTGGTCATCGCTATGACCAAGGGCGGGCCTGGCATCGCTACCGAAATGCCGGCGAAGTTCGCTGTCGATTTCTACTTCGCCCGCGTCAACCTGGGCCTCGCTTCAGCGGCGTCGATCGTCATGCTGCTGCTCTCGCTGCTGATGCTCTTGCCCTATTTCTACAGCGAATTCAGGAAGCGCACGTGAGCCACGGCATTCAAGTCAAAAGACCGGCGTTTGGGCCGCGCGTCGCGCGCATCGGCCTCTACGCGTTTCTCATCGTGTCGGCGGCGTTCTTCCTGCTGCCGTTGCTGCTGATCATCAGCAATTCGCTCAAGCCTCTGGAGGAGATCCGGCAAGGCAATCTGCTCGCCTTGCCAGTCAGGCCGACTTTCGATGCGTGGATCACGGCCTGGAAAAGCGCCTGTACCGGCCTCGAGTGTGGCGGGGTTCGTCCCGGACTGTGGAATTCGATCAAGATCGCGGTGCCGAGCGTGGCGATCTCCACCCTCGTCGGCGCGCTCAACGGTTACGCCCTGGCGCAATGGAAATCGCGCCGCGCCAATCTGATTATGCTGCTGGTCACCATAGGCTTGTTCATTCCCTATCAGGCCATGCTCTACCCGACGGTCAAGATTCTGAGCAGCATGGGGCTGTTCCGTACCTACGCGGGCATCGTCCTGGTGCACGTGATCTACGGCTTGCCTTACACGACACTGCTCTTCCGCAACTTCTATGTCGGGGTGCCCGACGAGATCAGCCGGGCGGCCCGCATGGAGGGGGCTAGCTTCCTGAGGACATTCTGGTCCGTCATCCTGCCGATTTCGACCAACATTCTCGTCGTCGTAGCGATCCTGCAATTCACCGGCATCTGGAACGACTATCTGCTGGGTTTGATCTTTGCCGGCAACGACAATCTGCCGATGACGGTGCAACTGACGAACATCGTCAACAACGCCCGCGGTTCTGTCTCGCCCAACGTCAACATGGCCGCGGCCGTCATCACGGCTATTCCGACGCTCGTGGTCTACTTTCTTTCAGGTCGCTATTTCGTGCGCGGCATCGCCGCCGGCGCGGTCAAGGGATAGAAATGTCAAGCGTATCCATCCGCCAGATCAGGAAATCCTTCGCCGGCCTTACAGTGCTGGACTCCGTCGATATGGAGATTGCGCCGGGCGAGTTCGTGGTCATTCTCGGCTCTTCCGGTTGCGGCAAATCCACTTTGCTCAACGTGATCGCAGGGCTGGACGATTGCGACTCCGGCCAGATCCTCATCAATGATGTCGATGTTAGCAGCCTGGAGCCAAGCCAGCGCGGCCTTGCGATGGTGTTCCAATCCTACGCACTGTTTCCGGCCATGACGGTCCGGCGCAACCTGTCCTTCGGCATGGAAATCGCCGGCACACCCAAAGCGAAGATCGCCGAAAAGGTCGCATGGGCTGCTAGGCTGCTCCAGATCGAGGCGCTGCTCGATCGTAAGCCAAGCCAGCTTTCGGGCGGCCAGCGTCAGCGTGTGGCGATAGGCCGGGCGTTGGTCCGCTCCTCCAGCATCTGCCTGTTCGACGAGCCGCTTTCCAATCTCGATGCCAAGCTGCGCGCGGAGACGCGGGTGGAACTCAAGCAACTTCACGCGACGCTAAAGTCGACGATGATCTATGTGACACATGATCAGATCGAAGCCATGACCATGGCCGACCGCGTGGCGATCATGCACAAGGGCAGGGTGGAGCAGTTCGCGGAGCCGCAGACGGTCTACGAGAAACCGGCCAGCCTGTTCGTCGCCGGCTTCATCGGCTCTCCGGCGATGAACTTCCTCAAGGGGCATCTTGAAAGGACGCGGCGGTTCAAGACGCATGATGTCTGCCTTGATGCGTCGTCCTATGATTTCGCGACCGAGCCGACGGCGCCGGAGGCGATATTGGGAATCCGCTGCGAGGACGTGAACGTCGTCGAGCGCGGCACGCCCGACAGCATGCCAGCAACGCTCGCCTTCACCGAGCTTCTGGGCGCCGACGCGCTCGGCTGGTTCGACTGTCTCGGCCAGCGGTTCAGCGTCAAGCTGACCGTCGATGCCGCTCGGACGATGCAAAAGGACGTTGGGTTTCGTTTCAACATGTCCAAGGCCTCGTTCTTCTCGGCGGCGACGGAACGGAGGCTATGACGGCGTCGCCGCGGCCGCGCCGGAGCAACGCGCGACCCTGCCGATCTTGTTCCACGGTCATTCCCGGAGACTTCAAATGACGAATGAAAAGTTCATGGCCGGCGACTTCGCGGCCCTGGTGGCGCAGATGACGGACGAGGAGAAAGTCTCGCTGGTCGCCGGCCATCACATGTGGAAGACGCAAGAGATCGAACGGCTGGGTATCCCGCACATCGTGATGACCGACGGCACCTATGGGGTGCGCTACTCGATCCCGCAGATTGACGATGATCAGGCCGGCGGCGTGGATTTCGCTGCGTTTCTTTCCGTGGTGAACCAGCGGGCGGACCACGTACAGACCGCATGGGGGCAGATGAAACCCGCCACCTGCTTTCCGAACGGAACCAGCCTCGCATGTTCCTGGGACGTCGACCTCGCGCACCAACTGGGCAAAGCGCTGGCCCGGGAGTGTCAGGAATTCGGCGTGCACTTGCTGCTGGGTCCGGGGATCAACATCCGGCGCACGCCGTTGGGCGGACGCTCCTATGAGTACTACTCGGAAGACCCGGTATTGAGCGGGGATTTTGCCGCTGGTGTCATCAACGGCCTGCAAGAGAACGGTGTCGGTGCTTCCCTAAAGCACTTCGCCTGCAACAATTCGGAAGTCGAGCGAACCACGATGGATTCCGTCGTGGAGGAGAGGGCGCTTCGCGAAATCTACCTCAGGGGCTTCGAACGGACGATCCGCCAGAGCGAGCCGTGGACCGTCATGAGCTCCTACAACCGGCTCAACGGCGTTCAAGCCGCCGAGAATTCCTGGCTGCTCACCAAGGTGCTGCGCGAGGAAT
Source organism: Mesorhizobium silamurunense (assembly GCF_014843905.1). NCBI lineage: Bacteria > Pseudomonadati > Pseudomonadota > Alphaproteobacteria > Hyphomicrobiales > Phyllobacteriaceae > Mesorhizobium > Mesorhizobium silamurunense. The sequence continues at coordinate 45,850 of NZ_LPVS01000039.1, forward strand.
GGGGTTACGACGGTCTGGTCGTCTCCGACTGGCACGGCGTCAAGGACAGGCCCGCCTCCCTGATCGCCGGCAACGATCTGGATATGCCGGAAAGCGAAACCCGCAAGGCCGATCTCCTCGCGGCAATCAAAACGGGCGATGTCGGCCGGGCGCTGGTCGATCGCGCCTGCGCGCGGGTTCTCGAGCTGGTCCGCAAGGCCAAGCAGGGAGAGAACCGGACAGTGACGTTCGATCGGGCGGGACACCACGCACTTGCTCGCCGTCTGGCCGCGGACTCCATGGTCCTGCTCAAGAACGAAGGCGGCCTCTTGCCGATCTCGACAGTCAAGGTGAAACGGATCGCAATTGTCGGAGAGGGCGCCGCGGCGCCCGTCATCCAGGGCTCGGGCTGCGCGACGACGACACCGACATCCAAGGACGTTCCGGTGGACGAAATCCGCAGGCTTGCGGGCAGCGGCGTATCAATCGATGTCTTCCAGGGAACGAGCGAGATCGCGTCCGAGCGCGAAGCACTGATCAGCGAGGCGGAGCAGGGCGTGGCCGGCGCCGATATCGTGCTGGTTTTCGTGAACACGGAAAATGGCTATGACGGCGAGGGGTCCGATCGCCGCTCGCTCGACCTCGCGCCAGGCCACGATGCGCTGGTGGAACGGCTTGTCCGTGCCAATCCGAACATTGTCGTCGTCATATCGAGCCCCGATGCGGTCGCCATGCCCTGGATGGGGAAGGTGCCGGCGGTCGTCGAGATGTTCTTTTCCGGTCAGGCGACCGGCGGCGCCGTCGCCGACATCCTGTTCGGCCGCGTGAACCCGTCGGGCAAGCTGACCACCACTTTCCCGAAACGCATGGAGGACATGCCGACCTATCTCACCTATCCCGGCGAAAACGGGCGGCACATTTATAGCGAGGGTATTTTCGTTGGCTATCGCTGGTACGATGCGCGCGGCATCGAGCCGCTTTTCTCGTTCGGCTTCGGGCTGAGCTACACCGAGTTCGCCTACTCGAATCTGGCGCTTGACCGAACGGTCCTGCAGTCCGGAGAAAAGGTCGCGGTCAGCTTTGCGGTGACGAACACCGGAAAGGTCGGCGGCAAGGAAATCTGCCAGGTCTACGCCCGCTATGGCAAGCCAAGGCTGAAGCGCCCGGTGCGCGAATTGAAAGGGTTTGCCAAGGTCGAATTGGAGCCGGGCGAGAGCAGGACCGTAATGGTGGAAATCGCGGCAGAAGACCTTTGCGTCTACGACACTGCGCTTCAGGCCTGGACACTCGACAATGACGCGATCGCCATCGAGGTGGCGGCGTCGTCACGCGACATCCGTCTAAGCGCCGAATTGCAGACAGTCTCCGCCGTCGCGGTTCACCGGCGCATCGAACGGGATACGCAACCGATCTTCATTTTGGAAAATCCGGCCGCTCGCGGTGAGTTCAATCGTTTCCTCCAGAAACAGCTCGGCATTTCTTCCGAAGATGCGGATCGCATGCTGGACCATTGCGCCAACTCGTTCGTCGGTATCTTCACCACCTTCGACCGGCGTTTCCGCCACACCTTCCCGAAGGCCGATGTCGAGGCGCTTCTAGCCGAGATCAATCGAGAAACATGCGGACAAGAGCGTCACGCCGCCTAGATTCCTGCAGCGTTGACCGTTGTGATGAATATCGTTGGCGCAAGCACTTCCGGCTGCCCTCGACGCCACAGGTGCGGGACCTTCGGTTCGCTCGGCGGCAACGACAGCCTGCGTCGCACCGAGCCACGGCCTGTCCCACGCCGTCGCCATCGGCTACAGCATCGTCGGCACGACAGCAAACACCACCGGGCAGTCGTTTGAAGCGCTGACCATCCTGACCACCATCTGTCTGGCAATCAACCTTTCGGTGTCAGCAGCCATGAATATCTACAACCGACGCGTGACGCTGCGGCATTTATCTTATGCCGATTGGCAACTTTGCGCCTCATGCCGGCTGTAGAACCCAGTCCTGCCAACCGCTGAAAGCAGACACTAGCGGCAACCACGCTGGAGGTCGCAGTTGCGCCTCATGTCAGCCGAAGAGGCAGGCGGTTGCTCGAACCGGCAGCCGCGGCCTTTGCCGCAACCAATGCCAGCGCAACCGAACTGAACGCGGTTCGCAAAGCGCATCAGAGGGTGAGCGACGCCAGGGACATGCCAGATTTCGAGCATTGGCACGCCGAATTCCATCACCGAATATTCGCGTGCTGCCGCAACGACTTCCTTAAAGAGATCCACAACCTCATGCGCGCCATTCGCAACCAGTCACCCTGGTTCGAAATGAAGAAGCGCTCGTTCTCGGAGGAACGCCGCCTGGGGTATCGCGACGAGCACAAGGCAATCCTGGAGCGTCTGGTTCGCCGCGATGCGGAAGGTGTGAAAAATGCGATGCTGGCGCATCTTAGAACCGTCGAAAGAAATCTACTGGGGCGGTGAGCCCGCACATCGCCGCAGAGCTGCAACAATAGGCTGCTAGCCCGCACGCGGACGCCGCTCGGCTCGCGCTGGTAGCAAGGCGGCTGGGCGACCGCCCCCCGGCCCCTCCGGGGTTCATCGGCAGGCGGGAGCGGTGCCGATTGTGGGGCCCGTATCAGGCGACAGCCGCAAACTTCGCGTAATCCTGCGCCCAGCCCCACTACCGAAGCTGCGCCTTACCTTCCGATTTGTGACGCTGCCGACATCAGCTCCTGAGTGTTCGGGGCGCCGAATAGGCCGCCATCAAGTACCTCATTGGAAGTCCAGCGAACGACACCATCGCGGTCCAGCAAGAACTGGCCGACGAGCTGCCCAATGCCGGTGGCCATCATCTGTTGATCCGCTTCCGTGATTTCGTAGCTGTCCTTCTTGTTCAGATATTCGAGCGCCGCAAACGGGTCCATCGGTTCCGGCATTTCGCCCGGCAAGTCGACCCGCATCGACTTCACATCGCTCATCGAAACCTTTTGCGGCCATGCGCTCTCGTCTTCGGTGATCTGCATATTCGGCAATCCAAAGGCGCGGTGTGAAGTCCGCTCCGGATCGGATGCCGCGAGCAGGCCGAGCATCGGATGGTATCGCAGATACAGGCGCGCCCGCTCGATGGGCGTGTTGACCACCGTCAGGCTTTCGATGCCCTTCTCCTTGAGGGCTGGGGTGAGTTGCGAAAGCATGGCGATATGGCGCCTGCAAAAAGGACAATGGAGACCTCGATACAGCCCAACCAGAACTGGTTTCTCCCCTCGGAAATCGTCGATGGCGATCTTGCCCTCGCGGGTAATCGCGTCGAGCACGACATTGGGCGCCGTTTCGCCAAGTTGCAGCGGGCCTATGTTGAGACGTTCTGACATGCTGGGCCCTCCTCGCGGGTCAATCCACAACGGATGTGCGGGCGGATGGCTTGAGCCCATGTGCGGCACATACGTCCTTGGGCATGCTGAAATGGCGGTCGGCCTTAGGACAGCGTCGAGGTCGGCGTCGATAGTTCATTTATAAAGCACGGAGAGGGCGGACGCTAGTTCTTACGGAGGGCAACGCTTTTACTAGATGGCGCCCCACGAGCCGAGCAGGCTCTTCATACCCAGGTGCGCCAAGGTCTGGAAGTGCCCGACTTTGCTGAGGCTGTCCTCAAGTCTGACAGGTCGCGCTTCGTTGGCTGAAATTGGGTCGCCGAATTGCAAGAGAGATTTGTGGGCCGACATGATAGACGACGGAGCAACGCCCGCCGCCAGGGCGCGGACGGCTCATCCCACCAAAACGTAACCTAAGCGGCGCGTCGTTGAGGGAAATGGAGACCCAAACGGGCCCGACGAGGGTCCACGGCGGTCACAATGTTGTGGTGGTGATCGCAGTAGACGCGATCCGGCGAAGTTGGCCCAGCACAAAAACGGTAACCGCCGGGTACTGACGGGTCTTCGCTCACCGGGAAGCGGCACTGATAGACCCCTAGCTGAATGAGGGGGACGTCTCTCGAAGTTGATCTGATATTTTCAGGCATGATGGTTTTCAGGTTCCTAGTTCATAGCCTTTGCCGGCCGACGGCCGCAGTGCGACCCCGCCGGGGCAAGCTTCTCTCGTTTTGGAGGGCTATAGACCAGCATATGGTGTTGGTCGCGGCGTCAATGAAGCCCGAGGCCCTGCTTCTAAAGCCAATAGTTTGCGACTTAAGGCCACACCTAGGCGGGTTGGAACTCACAAGCAATGCGCCATCGTAGGTTGCCTCGGGCACCGGCCCCGCCTGGGTTTGTTGGTGGCGGGGGCGGGGGTGGCTTGTGGGGCCCTTGTCAGGTGTGCACCCAGCCGACGCCCATGCTCACAGTTCAGCTCAGGGCCTGCCGCTCTCGCCCCCAAAACCCAAATCGCTCCGAAGACGGAGCATTGGCCGCATTGCGAATGGCAGCAATGCGCCTGATTGTGTTGAAAAACTCCGGCTTGAAGCAGCTCTGAAGCACTGATTCAAT